>JBKBTB010000024.1:0-14272 GCA_046291015.1 Exilispira sp.
ATTATTTGTAAATTGTATACTATGCCCACCATCAAATATATATATCTTAAGCGGTAATCTTTTTTTCGTTCGAAATTTATTTAAAGCATTATCCTTAACTAAAAAAGCTTCTTGTTTATTTCCAGATGCAATAAATAAAGGTATAGGCTTTTTATAAATGTTGTTAAGCGCTTTTTTTATGCTAATTAAAAAATTAAAGATCAATCGATAGCTACAATAAACTATAATTTCATTTGTAGTTAAAAATTTCTTAAATTTATTTTTATCCTGAATTTTATCAAAAATATATGGATAAAGGTGACAATTTGAATGAAATTTAATAATAGATGTAAATAATAAATTTAAAAAAAATTTGTAATTATAAAAAAAAGTAAAACCTGAAATAAAAATAGATCTTATCCATAAATTATCAATTTTTTCATACAATACATTTAAGAAAAAAGGGGATGATAGACCAGAAACAAAGACATGAATGCCATTTTTAATATCAAATAAACTTAAGATTTTATCAATTATTTCCCTGTAAATATTTATTGCAAAAAAATTTCCTCTCTTTCCTTCAGTATTGCCATGGCCGGGAAGATCAAAAATTATGATAGAAAAATTTTTTAAAAAAAAGTTTTTTATTATGTTGTCATATAAAAATGCAGTTTCACCGATATCTGGAATTATGAGTAAAAGATCTTTACTAAATTTATTTGTATATGATTTAATGAATAAATTAAAACCTTCTGATAACTTTATATTAAAAATTGATGACTTAAATTGATCTTCCATAAAACAAGTATTATTGATAGTGATACAAATGCAACAATATTTACTAAAAAGTTTTATTAAACTCTTTCTTCTGCGCTGACAAATTCTGGTTTCTTGAAATATTTATTATAGAAATAATTATATATATATCTTGCGACGACCAAAAAGAGGATAATTCCTTTTATAATTTCAACAATTGCACCGGATATACCGAGATTTCTCTGTATATATTGCCCACCTGCATCGAGTCCACCCCATAAAAGTGCTGTAAATATAACTGCTATAGGGTCATTTGATGCGAGCAAGGCAACTGAAATACCATTCCATCCATAACCTGCATTTAACTCCTGAGCAAGTTTATGTTCAAGACCTGTAATCTGTGATACACCGGAAAATCCAGCCAGCATTCCTGAAATAATCAATGCAATGAAAATAATCTTACCAGTATTTAATCCTTGCATTTTAGATGCATTTATATTTTTTCCTACTGCCCGGATATTATATCCCAATTTTGTATAAAAAAGTATATAATAAACAACAACAGCAAGAAAAACTGCTATTAAAATTCCGGTATGAATTCTATAATCTGCATCTGGCAAAAAATCTTTCATTCTTGGAAGTCTATTTGTTTCAAGTATTTTATCTGTAACATATGGATGTAAAGATTTAGCAGCAGGATCTCCTCCAAATTTTCTTATAAATATAGGTGAAAAATATCTTGCTATATGAGCAAACATCATTGTTGTAATTACTTCACTTGCTCCTGTTTTTACTTTAAGCCAGGCTGGTATAATATTGTACAATCCAGCAATTATTGCACCAACTATAAAGATAATAAGCAATGAAAATAATGAAGGAAGCTTAATATATAATCCAAGGTATGTGGCAACCATAGCTCCTATATAATATTGTCCTTCAGCGCCGATATTAAATAAATTTGCCTGAAAGGCAAAAGCTATCGCAAGTCCGGTAAAGATCAAAGGTGTGGCATTTATAATTGCTGTACCCCAGTTTTTATAAAATCCACCATAGAATAAAGCGGCATAGGCTTCAATAGGATTATAACCAGAAATAATCATTATAATACCACCAATAATTAGAGAAGCACCTATACCAATAATAGGATAGATTATTACCTTTATTTTCTGAATAATTAATTCTTTAAAATTTTCCTTTTTATCTGAAAAAAAGTTTGGAATTGAATAGAGTATAATTGATAACAATATTAACAATAAACCCCAGAAATATTCACCAAAATATAATGTTATTCCTGATACAAGTAAGATTATTGATAAGATTATAAAAATATTATATAAGATTTTGTTATTAAATAAATTTACCATAATATCTTCACCTTCTACCTGTTTTAATAATTATCATGCAATTCTTGAATTGTTTCCACCCATCATATAAAAACCGACTTCCATCTGATCAGTATTTTCTGTTTTAAATTCTCTGGTTATCTTACCATTATACATAACAAGAATTCTATCTGAAAGAGAAAAAATTTCTTCAAGTTCAAGAGAAATTAAAATTATAGCACAATTTGTATCTCTCATTTCGAGTATTCTTTTATGGATATATTCAATTGCCCCAACATCGAGACCTCTTGTAGGTTGAATTATAAGGGCAAATTTTGGTGTTTTGGAAAATTCTCTTGCAAGGATAACCTTTTGTTGATTCCCCCCCGATAGATTTGATGCAATATTTTTCGAATTTGGTGTTCTGATATCGAATTTTTTAATTAATTCTTCTGAATAATTATATATATTTTTCCATTGCATAATACCGTTTTTCCAGAAATTACACTTATCATGGTAACCTAAAACGAGATTTTCTGCTACCTGCATATCTAAAACAAGACCATGTCTTTGTCTATCTGCAGGGACTATAGATATGCCTCTTTGTAATCTTTCATTAACAAAATTATTTTCAAAAAGGATTTTATCTATTAATGAATTCAAATTTTTTACTTTGTTTTTATCATTTAGTGAAAAACTAAAATCTTCAAAAATTATCTCGCCTTCAAGAGCATCTCTAAACCCTATCAATGATTCGGCTAATTCTGTTTGACCATTTCCATCAACGCCAGCAATTCCTACGATTTCTCCTGGATATACTTCAAAACTTACATTATCAACGGCTTTTAATTTTTTATTGTTTAAAACTGTAAGATTTTTAACCTGTATTACAGGTTTTGCTCCTCTTGTTTTAGGATTTCTTGTAACAGTTAAAACAACATCTCTTCCCACCATCATATTAGCCAGTTCATTTTTTGTAACATCCTTGGTCAATTTTTCTCCAACTAATTTACCTCTTCTTAATATATAAACTCTATCGGCAATATCGAGTACTTCTTCGAGTTTGTGAGTTATTATAATAACAGAAACTCCATTTTTAACAAGATTTTTAATAACTGAAAAAAGCTTTTCAATTTCTTGAGGAGTTAATACGGCGGTTGGTTCATCAAGTATAAGTATATTGGCTTTTCTATAAAGAGCTTTTAATATTTCAACTCTTTGTTGAAGACCAACCGAAAGATTTTCAATTTTTTCGTCAGTATCAATCTCGAGTTGAAATTTTTCTGATAATTCTTTAACTTTTTTTCTTGCAAGACGATAATCAATAAACCCCATTTTCCCCGGTTCTTCACCGAGTATTATATTTTCAGCAACTGTTAAATTTTCTACCAGCATAAAATGTTGATGAACCATTCCAAGATTATGTTTTATAGCGTCTTTAGGTGAATGAAATACTACTTTTTTCCCATCGAGAAATATTTCTCCTGATGTTGGTTTGTATAGACCATAAAGTATATTCATAAGTGTTGATTTGCCAGCTCCATTTTCCCCTAATAAAGCAAGAATCTCGCCTTTTTTAAGGTGGATAGAAATGTCTTCATTTGCTATAACTTTAGGGAACTTTTTAGTGATATTTTTCATTTCGAGAATATACTCACCCATCTTGTAAAAGCTCCTTTCAACATTAATATAATTTATTTATTTAATAACAAATTTCTAAAATAGATTTTACAATTAAATAAAAATTTTGCAACTTTTAACTTTATTCTCTTAAATTTTTAAAAGAAGGTGATAAAGGCAATCTTCTTTTATATTCACTTTTATTAATTAAAGTAATAATTTTATCTATATCTTCTTCATTAAAACCTTTTTTTATAATCTGGTTTTTATCCAAATTTTTATCAAATATATAATATAAAATTTGATCAATAATTTTGTATTTAACTCCAATCTCTTCTTCATCAGTTTGGTTATGCCACAACTCGGCGGTCGGGTTTCTATTAATTATTTGATCAGGTACTTTCAGAAATCTGGCATAACTAAAAACTTCTGTTTTATATATATCGCCCATAGGATGAAATGCAGCAGCAGAATCTCCCCATTGAGTTGAATATCCTAAAAGATATTCTGTTTTATTTTCTGTACCAACTACTAAAGCATTGTGCTTTGCTGCTAAATCATAAGAAAGAATCATTCTAATTCTTGCCATAATATTACCAAGTCTTAATTTATTTTTGTATTGATCGTTTTGAAGCTTTGGATCATAGTTTAGATATGGTAAAATAAATGGTTCTATATTAATACTATAAAAATTTTTGATTTTTAAATCATCAATGATTTTATCGACCAGCAATTTACTTTCTTCTGAAGTGACTAAAGATGGCAGAAAAGCGGCAATAATATTTTCTGGACCAAGAATTTTTACAGAAAGGTATATGATAGCAGCAGAATCAACACCACCTGAAATAGCTACAAATGCTTTAGAGAAACCACTATTTTTAAAATAGTTTAGATAAAATTCTTTTATTACACTATCTATTTTTTCCGGACTTAAAAATATCTTCATCTTTTTTCCAATTTTTTAAATTTAATTTTATGTAATTTTTTACCCAAAATTTTTTTAAGAGTATTTGTAAGTTTTAAATTTTTGAGTTAAATTTATCTAAACAAAAAATAATTTTATGTTAATTTTTTTTTTAAAGAGAAATAATAATGAATATAAATAAAATAGAGGAAAATATAGATATTCATATCAGCTCATTTCTAAAACTTAAAGAAGAAAAAGAACTTTTAAAAATATTTTTAAATGCAACTAATAAAGTTATAGAAACTTTGAAAAATAATGGCAAAATTTTTTTTGCTGGAAATGGAGGAAGTGCTGCCGATTCTCAACATGCAAGCACAGAGCTTGTAGTCAGGTTTAAGAAAAATAGAAACTCAATAAATGCAATAGCACTTGGCACAAACATATCCACAGTAACTGCAATTTCAAATGATTTTGGTTATGAATATATCTTTTCAAGAGAACTTGAAGGATTAGGAAAGAAAGATGATATAGTTGTAGGCATATCTACTTCAGGCAATTCACCTTCTATTGTCAATCTTTTAAAGAAAGCAAAAGAAATTGAATGTATAACAATAGGATTTACAGGACAAAATGGTGGTAAAATAGATCAATATTGTGATTATTTGATAAGATGCCCTTCTACTGATGTTGCAAGAATTCAGGAGATACATGGATTTTTACTGCATCTATTCTGTGAAATAATTGAAGAAAAATTGTGTAATGATTAATATTAATATTTAAATATATTTTTATCTTAAAATTTACTGAGACAGGATCAAGATTTATTAAGAATAATGAGAATAACCAAAGAATCTATTGAAAAAATTAGAACTTCAATAAATTTATCCGATGTTGTTTCTATGTATGTTAAAATAAAAAAAGTTGGGAGTCGATTCAGAGCATTATGTCCCTTTCATAATGAAAAAACTCCCTCCTTTTATATTGATGATAGTAAAGGCTTATTTCATTGTTTTGGATGTAAGGCTTCTGGAGATCTTTTTTCTTTTGTGATGAAAATTGAAAATTGTGATTTTTATGAAGCAGCCATTAAGATCGCAAATCTTGCCAATATAAGTGTTGAATATGAAAAAGGTAGTTTTGAAGAGGAACAAACTGATATAATTAAAAAAATTTTTTCAGAGACAACATATTATTTTCATGAAAATTTGAAAAAATCCGCAATTGCCTGTGAATATTTAAAAAAAAGGCAGATTGATCAGTCAATAATAGATAGATATAAAATTGGCTGGGCTTCAAAAGATGATGAAAAATTCTTTATAAGTCTTCAAAAAAAGTATAATATTGACTATAAATTATTATTTCAAATTGGTTTATTGAAAAAAGGTGAAAGAAATGTTTATCCTTTTTTCTATGAAAGACTTATAATTCCAATTCAAAATCATTCTCAGGAATATGTCGCCTTTGGCGGTAGAACTTTGAATGAAGAATATGGACCAAAATACTTAAATAGCCCGGAACATCAACTATTTAAGAAAAGCTTTATTCTCTTTAATTTTGCAAATGCCAGAATGAATAAAGAAAATAATAAAATAATAATTGTAGAAGGGTATTTTGATGTTTTAAGTTTAGTTCAAAAGGGGATAGATTATGTTGTAGCTCCTTTAGGTACAGCTCTTACCTCTTATCATATACAAATTCTTTCAAGAAAATATGAAAAATTGTATCTGCTTTTTGACATGGATGAAGCAGGTAAAAAAGCAACCTTAAATTCACTGGAAAATGCTATTAAATTTTTTTCAGATATTTATGTAATAAATTTACCTTCCAATGTAAAAGACATTGATCAATTTATTTGCCAAACTAATTTAACCAAAAAATATTTTGAAAATTATTTAGAGGAAAAATCAATATCTGGTATTGACTTATTGATAAAAAATAAGTTATATTTAGATATAAGTAAAAGAGATATTAATAAAGCTTATAAGAATTTTATAAATTTTTTAATTTCATTAAATGATGATATTGTCTCCTCTACTTTAATAAAAAAGGCAGCCTTTTTAGATGGTACCTTTTCGGAAGATCAAATTTTTAAAATGTATAATGGTAAAAATGAGTTTTATAATGTATCAAAAGAAAATTCAAAGATTAATGTTAATAATAATAAAGATAAAATTTATAACGAAATAAAGAATCTTGAAATGGAATTTGTTGGTTTCATTATAAATAATGAAGAATATATTAATCTTGCTAAAAAATTTATAAAACCGGATTCTTTTATTTCAAAGGAAGGTAGTAATTTTTATAAAAAGGCATTAATCTCATGCAATTATAAAGATAGGCAAATGTATTTAAGAAACGAATTAAATGATGAAGAAAGTTCATATTCATATCTGGCAAATATGAAAGATTATGAAAACAGCCAGGCTGTTTTTGAAGATTATCTTTCTTATTTTAAGCTCCGTGAGATGGAAATGGAATTAGAACAGATAAATAAAAAAATTAAAGAAGCCGAAAAAAATAATCTTGATATTCTAAATTTATTGGAAAAAAAGCAATTTTTGCTGACAAACATTCAAAAATTAAGAGAATTCAGAAAAAAATGAATAAAATAGCATGTTTTGATTAAAATTATTAAATCAAATAAATTGAATAAACTTAGTAAATTTAGATAAATTAATAGAAAATGATAATTAGTTTTTATTAATTTGTTGAAAAAGTATTGAATTTTAAAAATCTATGATATATAATCTTATTTGCATAACAATAGGTAATTGTGTTATAAAACAGTTAAAAAATTTTAGAAGATATATAAATCAAGGAGAAAGAAGTTAAAATGTTTGATTTAGAAAATTATCCCGAGCTTAGAAAACTTATCATGATAGGTGAAAAAACCGGTCAACTAACATATGATGAAATTAATAACAATTTGCCGGATGATATCATTTCACAGTCTGTAATAGATCAACTGATAGCTTACTTAAACTCTAAAAATATTGAAATTGTTGATGAAAGAACAAAAAGTGAAGATTTTGATTATTTCATGCAGGACAAAGAATTTGGGATTGATTTTGATGAAGATTCTTTTGAAGATCTTTATGATGAAGAAATGGGCGAAGAAGAAATCAAAATAGAAGAAAAATATGTAGAAACAGATTTTGCTATTTTACCAAATGATCCAATAAGGCTTTATCTTAAAGAGATAGGTAAGGTATCTTTATTGACTCCAGAGGAAGAGATTAGACTGGCAAAGCAGATTGAAGAAGGGAAAGAACAGGTTATTAAAGTCTTATTAACAATGTTTTATACCTTAAAATACTTTAAAGAAAATGTTATAGAAAACAGGAAAAATATTGATATCTATTCAGTGTTTGATTTTGATATGATTTTAGATAGTGAAGAAGGAACCAGGGAAAGAAAAGAATTTGAAAAAAATCTCTATGATTTGACAAGATTGTACCAGCAGAGTTATAAAGATGTTTTATCACTGGTTGAAAAAAAGGTTTTAAATACAGAAGAGTTCAGCCAGGAAGATGAAGATGAACTAAATAGGAATTTTGATAAATTTGCAAGAAAATTTAGAAAACTTAAAATTTCCAAAAGAGAACTTTCAAATATTATTGAAAAACTTAATGCATATTATGATCTTTATCGAGATTGTAGAAAGAGAACAAGAAAATACCTGGAACAGGTCTATGAAAAGGTAAACCTTGATAACTACAAAACATATGGTGGAATTATTACAAGATTAATTGTTATTAAGGAAATCACAGATAAGTATAAGATTAGCTTTGAAGAACAGCTACAATTAAAAAAAATAATTGAAAAGAATAAAGAAGATTTTGATAAGATACAAATAGAAACAGGCGAATTTGTGAATGATTTTATTGAAAAATTTAAAATAATAGAAGAGGGAGAACATAAAATAAAATCAGCCAGAGAACAATTGGTTCAGGCTAATTTAAGACTTGTCGTATCGATAGCTAAAAAATATACCAACAAAGGGCTGCATTTTTTTGATTTAATTCAGGAAGGTAATATTGGATTAATTAAAGCAGTGGAGAAATTTGAGTATAAAAAAGGTTATAAATTTTCAACTTATGCTACCTGGTGGATAAGACAGGCAATTACGAGGGCTATATCAGATCAGGCAAGAACAATAAGAGTACCTGTACATATGATTGAACAAATGAATAGAGTATTAAAAGAGAGTAAAAATCTTCTACAGCTTTATGGTAGAGAACCAACCTTAGAAGAACTTTCAGAAAGACTTGGAATGCCTGTTTATAAACTCAAACAGGTTCAGGCTATAATGAAGGATCCTATTTCCCTGGAAACTCCAATTGGCGAAGATGAAGACTCACAGCTTTCTGATTTTATAGTTGATATAAAAGAGGATTCGCCTGAAAAAAATCTTACATATAAATTATTGAAAGAAAAAATATATGAACTACTTCAAGATTTACCGCAAAAAGAAAAGGAAGTTATTGAATACAGGTTCGGTTTAAGAGACGGAGCTTGCTTAACACTGGAGGAAGTTGGATTTCGTTTTGATGTTACCAGAGAAAGGATAAGACAGATAGAGGCAAAGGCTCTTAAAAAATTACAACATCCAAACAGGAAAAATAAAATTTCTGAATTCAAAGATAGCCTTGATTAATCGAAATTTTAAGTTATATTTCAGTGCATTTTATTATTTATATTATTTTCTTTTATATTTAATTAAGGAGATTATTAATGGAAACTATAATTCAAAATCTTATAAAAGCACAGGAAATACAAAAATCTATTACTCTACTTGAAAGAGAGATAAAAGAGATGCCATTAAGAAGAGAAGAAATAATGGCAAGAATAGATAAGGCAGAGAAAAGTATTAAAACATCACAACAGGAAATTATTGATATTGATGGTGAAATTGAAAATTATCTTAAACTTATAGAAGAAAAGAAAAAAGAGATTGATCAATTGGACATAGATAATTCTGGCTCTCAAATTATAAAAAATGAAAAGGAAGAGAAGAGAAAGGATTTGGTTTTACAGATAGATAATTATAAAAAGAAAATAGAAGATTTAGAAGAACAAAAACATAAAAAATTAAAAGATATTAAAACAAATGAATCAAGTCTGGAAACATATAAAGAAGAATTATTAAGAGAAGAAGAATATATCAAAAATAATAAACAAATAAAAAGTGAAGAACTTCAATCGCTAATTGAAAAAAAGAAACAAACTCTTTCAAATGTGGATAATGATATTGTTGAAAAATTTGATAGAATTTTTCAGAATAAATTTGATCTAGCAATAGTGCCGGTTTTTAAAAATTATTGTTCCGGTTGTAATATGATACTTCCATTTTCCTTAATTAATAAAGTAAGAGCACAAAAAGAAATAGTATTTTGTCCATATTGTTCAAGAATGCTTTATTATTCAGAGGAAGAGATTTTATAGACTGGACAGGAAAAGGTTCGCTCGCAATTTTTTGCGAGAGGAAAGTCTGAACTTCATGGGGAAGGCAGTAGCTAAAAGCTATAGGAGGGAAACCTCATGGAAAGTGCCACAGAAAAAAGACATCCAGTAAATTTACTGGTTAAGGTGAAAATGTGAGGTAAGAGCTCACAGAACAATATTATTGTTTTCGGTAAACCCTGCCTGGAGCAAGTAATGCATGGGAACAAAGAACCCCTTCTTTTCCATGCTTGAACGCAAGAGCTATAAAGAAATTTATAGCCAAGAGAAATGGACCTATAAACAGAATTCAGCTTACTCCTGTCCAGTATATATTATAAGTTTTTAGCCAGATCATTTAAAGAATCTTGAGGCAAAAGTTTATCAATAGTTGTCAGCTCAAAATCAAAATCACATGTTAGCATTATTATTGGCAAATTCTTAGAAAATTCAGATATGACCTGTCTACAAGCTCCACATGGGGGTAAAGGCTTTTTATAATCTGGTGAATATATAAATAATGCAACAAATTCTCTATCATTATTTGAAATAGCAGTAAATATCGCACTTCTTTCAGCACAATTTGTAAGACCATAACTTCTGTTTTCAATATTTACTCCAAAGTAAATATTTTTTTTTGTTATAAGTGCCGCAACAACATGAAATTTTGAATATGGACAATAGCAGTTTTGGACTTTTTCTAAAATTTCATCTTTAATTTCATTTATTTTTTCTCTTATATCAAATTGTATTTTATCATTTTTTTCCATAAAAATTCCTTTAAATAAAATTCATAATAAAAATAAAAAAAATTAGTAATATGGTAAACTATTTTAAATAAAAATAAAATTTTCTTGAAAAAAAGCAAGAATTGTTTACTAATAAAGAAAAGGGGTATAACATGAAAGGCAAAGGTGATAAATACGGTTCACACAGAGTCATAGAGCCAAAAGGTGTCCTCCCTCAGGCTGCATGGAAGATAGATAATAATATGGAAATCTATTCAAATGAAATTTTATGCGATGTTATAACTTTGAATATCGATTCGGCATCATTTACCCAGATTAAAGAACAGGCAGCTGGTGATGAAAAAAAAATTGGTGAAATAATTTTAGATACAGTTGATAAAAGAGGTAAACAGCATAATCCTGTTACAGGTTCAGGTGGAATGTTTATTGGTATAGTTAAAGAAATTGGCCCGGAATTAAAAGGCAAAATAGATTTAGATGTTGGTGATAAAATAGCATCACTTGTTTCACTATCTACAACACCTTTAAAAATAAATAAAATTTTGAAAGTTAAAAAAGATAAGGAACAGGTAGATATCGAAGGGAATGCTATATTATTTGAATCAGGTATATGGGCAAAAATACCAGATAATATTCCAGAAACAGTCGCTTTAGCTGCACTTGATGTAGCTGGAGCTGCACCACAGGTGGCAAGACTTGTTAAACCTGGCGATACAGTATTTATAATTGGTGCTACAGGTAAATCCGGGGTATTATGCAGCTATGAAGCAAAGAAAAGAGCGGGTATAAATGGTAAGGTAATAGGTCTTGGTCATTCCCCAAATAAGGTAGAAAGACTTAAAAAACTAGGATATTGCGATGAAGTTATCTGTGCTGATGCAACAAATCCACTCGCTGTTCTTGAGGAATTTACCAGAGTTTCAGGCGGGAAACTTGCAGATGTTACGATAAATACAGTAAATATCCCAAATACAGAAATGTCCTCAATTTTAACAACAAGAGATGATGGAGTTATTTATTTCTTTTCTATGGCTACATCATTTACAAAGGCTGCTTTAGGAGCTGAAGGCGTGGGTAAAGATGTTGTTATGCTTATAGGAAATGGTTATACTAAAGGTCATGCAAGATTTACCTTAAATTTACTTGAAGAATCAAAAGAGCTTTATGAATTATTTAAAGATTTATATAGTTAGTTTAAGCTTTTTAACTATTAATTGATAAAATAAACTATAAAATAAGAATTATTATTAGAGAAAAAATTTGTCTTACAATACAATTAATACAATCTTTGTCTTAGTATACAAGTAATCTTCAAGTTAAGTGGAGGAATGATGGACGCAAGGAATAAAAAGATTCTTGAAATATTGCAGATTAATGGAAGAATTACCAATAAAGAAATAGCTGAAAAGATTCTCCTTTCACCACCTTCTGTTTTAGAAAGAGTTAAGAAGATGGAATCTGAAAAAATAATAATTGGATACAAGGCTATTTTAAACAGGAAGGCAATTGGAAGGCCTATCCTTGCGTTCACATTCATAATGTTATCCAATAATTCTGCAGAGACAATAAAATCTGTGTTAAACTACCTTTCACAGATACCTGAACTTTTAGAGGTTTATCATCTAACTGGTAGATTTGACTTTTTGGTTAAAACTACTGCTACTTCTCTAGAAAATCTAAATGAAATTATATCTGAAAAAATTTCAAAAGCCCCGGGTATTCAAAAAGTTGAAACCTCTTTGGTTCTTGATGCAAATGAAAAGAACATTTATCCAATTGATTGATCTTTTTAATTAATTGAAATAATAATTAAAGATCTGGTGTTGTGATTTATTTTTATTATTAGAGTTTTATTATTGAATCTATAGATGAAAAATAAGATTATTGAAAGATTAGAATTTTATCCGGTTTATATACTTTTTTTTATATCTAAAATTCTTCCTGAAAAGACTCTTAAAAAATTTTTAAGAAAATTATCTTATTTTGTTTTATCAATTATTAGAAATCAAAAAAATATTGCATATAAAAACCTTGAGATAATAAATCCAGAATATTCGGAAAAGGAAAAAAAAAGGATATTTAAGAAATTCTCATATATTTATGGTGAGATTCTTTCTGATCAAATTTTATTTCCAGAATTAACTGTAGAAAAACTTAAGAATAAATTTAAAGCTTCTGGTTATGAATATGTAAAAAAATGTATTGATGATGGGAAAGGTTGCATAATAGTTTTAGGTCATCTTGGAAACTGGGAAATATTTGGATCTCATGCAAGTATTAATGGTATTCCTTTAAATGGAATTTATAGACCTTTAGATAATAAATTACTTGACAAATTTATAACTGATTTTAGAAGAAATTTTGGTTTAAAATTGATATCCAAGTTTTCCTCACCTGTTAGTATGATTCGTCCAATTTTGAATAAAGAAGCTCTATGCATTGTCTCAGATCAAAATACAATAAGAAATTATCTTTTCGTCCCATTTTTTGGTAAAATTGCATCTGCAAGTAGAGGATTTTCCTTTTTTCATTTGAAAACTAATTGTCCGGTATTTTTTGCATATTCTATTATAGATGAGAAATTTAATCAATATGGTTATGTTGAAAAAGAATATGATTTTGCTTCCCTTTACGAAAACCTATCTTATGAAGAAAAGCATTTTTTGTATCTATTCAACAAAACTTTTAATTCAAATGTAATTCAACAGATATACAAAGAAAACTTAAAGAATTTTTCTAAATATTATCAATATGAAAAAAGGTTTATAAAAATTGAAAGTAAAGAATATTATGATGAAATAGAAAAGTTCATTAAAAACATAAAAAAATATGATGAACTTTCATTTGATGAAAAATCCTTTTATATTACATATTTTTTTCATAAATCACTTGAAAAAATTATAAAACAATATCCAGAAAACTGGTTTTTAATACATCCAAGATTTAATAAACAACCAGCCGGTTTTTCTTCTGTTTATAAATCAAAAAAATAGATTTTACTATTTATATTTACTATTAGTTTTAACTTTTTTTTATCTTCAATATTAGCAGGAAATAGGTATACAAGGCTAATTTTTTGGGGATAGGGCTGGAAGATAAAGTATTTTAATTTTTTTTCTGACAGTAAATTGTAAATTTCGGTACCTTTAAGTTCCTCTGGATATTTTGGAAAATATATTTGATTATCAACATTTAATATAAATGAGCTATATGGATCAATAACAAACTGATAAGAAGATGAACAAGTCATTTCGAGAATAAATGGATAAACATTATATGATTTTGATTCATAGCTTATTTTAAGAGGTAAAGTAAGACCAAGAGCAAATGCTATTTGAGAAGGATATAGTGGTTTAATCATTATATCAATTTTTAAATAGGTTAAATCTATGTTATAATGAATTAAAGAATTACACCCAATTAACAAATAAATTAATAAACCGATAATCAGAAAAATTAAAATTCTTTTTAACAATTTAATCATATTTAATTTAAAT
>JBKBTB010000247.1:0-2791 GCA_046291015.1 Exilispira sp.
ATTATTCATCTATTTTTAATATAATAAATGATATGAAGAAAGTCTTAAATAATTCTGATTTTGATGAGAATAAATTAAAAGAAAAGACAAAATCATATTTCGATACTATATCACTTTTTATCAAAGAATATAATCAAGTCTTAAATGATATTAAAAACCTATCTCAAAACCTGATCAACCAGACTAAAGAAAATCAGAAATTATTTATTGATGATATCAATCAAAATTTGAATATTATACAAAAATTTGCCATATCACTTGAACATCTTGATCATAGAAATAAAATTTATAATTCAATTATTGATAAAACATCCAGTGAAATTTTAAAGATTTTTAATATTATTGAACACCCTTTAACAGGTGAAGATAAAAACCAGATTAAAATTTTCTTTGAAGAATTAAGAAAAATTATTACTACAAAAGAGGAAATTGAATTTTTGAAAAAGATCTATAGAGAAATATTAAATGAAAACTTTGTTGAAAAAGAGATTGAATTTGAAAATAAATATAAGAGTAAAGATGGAAAGGATGAAGGAATAATAATCTTTTAATTATGAAGGCAAATATAATTACAGATGAATTGTTTGAAAAATTTAGTTATCTACTGTACAATAAAGCGGGAATAAAATTGCCTGTCCATAAGAAATATCTTTTAGAATACAGACTTTCAAAATATATTGGTGAAGAAACAGGTTATCAAAATTTTCAGGAGCTTTATAAAGCATTAATTTCAGATAAAGATGTTATGAATGTATTTATTGAGGAGATGACAACAAATTATACTTATTTTTTTAGAGAATATATTCATTTTAATTTTCTTTATTACTATTTACTTAATTATGGTATTCTACAACCATATGTCAATATATGGAGCGCTGCCTGTTCAAGCGGAGAGGAACCATACAGTATAGCGATGGTTATATATCAAACTCAAAATTTTGATCTTATTAATAAATCGAGGATACTTGCAACAGATATTTCAGAGAAAGTTTTGATTAAGGCGATATCGGGTATGTTTAGCAGAAGATCTGTTGAAGAAAACTCTGAAATCAATATATTAAAAAGTAAATATTCAAAATTTTTTAAGTATGATAGGTCAAGACAATTGTATTTAATTGATGATAATATTAAAAATTTAATATATTTCAGAAAATTAAATCTTGTTGATCCATACCCATTCACTAAATATTTCGATATCGTTTTCCTTCGCAATGTGCTTATATATTTTGATAATAATGTTAAAGAAGAAATTTTAAATAAGATTTACAAGTATATTAAACCTAAAGGTTATCTTATTATAAGTTTATCTGAAAGTCTGGTTGGAATCAAACATAAATTTATTCAAAAAAAATATTCAATTTACCAGAAATTCTAAATAAATTGTAAATTATCATCTTAATAATGATTGTTAATATAAATTTTAATTAACTTATAATGTATTTATGGAAACTATTAATAAAAAAGAATATTTTTTAAATCCAGGTGAATTAATTATATCTAAAGAACCAGTTATTATTAAAACAGTTCTGGGTTCATGTGTTGCTGTTTGTATTTACTGTAAAAAGCAAAAGATAGGAGCAATCTGCCATTATCTTTTACCTGTTTGCCCAGACATTGCCAATCCTTCGACAAAATATGGGGATATTGCAATAAATTTGATGATTAAAAAGTTAAAAGAGGAATATCACTGTGAAATAATTGAACTTAAGGCATATATTATTGGAGGAGCTTTCATTGTTTTCGATGAAAAACAGGTTTTCTTTGTTGGTGAACAAAATGTTGAAATTGCAAAAAAAGTTCTTGATAAACATAAAATACCAATTATTTATACCGATGTTTTAGGAGAAAGAGGAAAAAGGGTTATATTTAACACAGAAACTGGAGAAATAAAAGTATCGATAATAGAACATATAAATTATGATAATTTATTTAATAATGTATAAAAATTTTGGGGATAAAGAATGGAGTTTTTTAAAAATGAAAATCACAAAATTAAAGTCCTTGTAATTGATGATTCGGCTATAGTCAGAGATTTACTTGGATCATACATTGCCTCTCAAAATGATATGGAGCTTGTTGCCACTGCTCCAGATCCTTATGTAGGAAGGGATAAAATAGTTCAGCTTAAACCTGATGTTATCACTTTAGACATAGAAATGCCAAGAATGGATGGTCTTACATTTCTTGATAAATTGATGCATTACTGGCCAATACCAGTTATCATAGTGAGTTCCATAACTCAAAAAGACAATACAACTGCTATAAAGGCACTTGAACTTGGTGCCTTTGATGTTGTAAATAAACCTTCTGGCTCTATATCTGTAAATGAAGTCAAAGAAGATATTATAAATAAAATTCGACTGGCTTATGAAAGTAAAGAACAATTTCTAAAAAAATGGAAGAAGCTTTCTGAAAGTTACACTGAAGATGAAAATAGACTATTAAGAGAAAAAAAAGAATTATTGAATAAAAAATTTAATATAGCCAAATCTTCTGGATATTTGAATCAAGTTAAAACTACAGATAGATTGGTTGCCATTGGATCTTCTACGGGAGGAACAGTTGCACTTGAATATATTTTTCAAAGATTACCAAGAGTAATTCCACCTATTCTTGTAGTTCAACATATGCCACCAACTTTTACCTATCAATTTGCAAGAAGATTAAACGAACTATGTGAACCAAATGTAAAAGAAGCCGAAGATGGTGAACTGATACAAAAAGGAACAATATATATTGCTCCTGGTGGTTATCATATGGAACTTGTTAGAAGTGGAGAAATTATAAAAAT
>JBKBTB010000248.1:0-2783 GCA_046291015.1 Exilispira sp.
TTAATATAAATAAAACAAGCGAAAGTAAAATAGATAAAATAATAATTATTGGCAAAAGTGATTGATTAATACCGGTTAAAAAATCATCATATTTTTTTTCCAATAAATAATACCCAAAATTGCATGATGAAAAAAATGAAAAAAGGAAAATAAAGATAAATAAAGATGCAAGAAGGATATAATTAGATGGTATTTGCTTATTTGTAATTGTTTCAACAATTTCAAGAGGTATAATCTTGCTTTCAACCATATCTGAAAATGCAGTAAACAACTCCAGTTTTATCTCTTTGGTAAATTTTTTTTCATTTGCATAAATAAATATTCTAGGTTTTACATTACTATTTTTTGAAAAATTGGCAAGATGAGTAAAGAGAGTGTAATTTTCAGGGAAATATAATATGAGGCTAATCCTGCCATTATTTAATTCTTTTAATGCTGTTTCAATGCTATTGAAATTTTTAATATCATTACCCTGTTTTTTTAAGCTTTCTATTATTTGATCTGAAAAAGATAAAGAATTAGAAGAAAATTGCAGTGTTAAACCCTTATCAAGATTGACAATACCAATATTCAAATTTTTTTGAGGTATTATAGAAGAAATAATAATTGAAAATATTATAATAAAAGAGATGATAATGATAAAAAAAAATTTTCTGGAATTTATGAATAATGACCAGAATAAAAGAGTAAAAAGACTAATCGATTTTGATCCGCTCATAATTTTCTTCAATTTTTTTTAATAGTATTAATTCTATATCCTTAGGATTATCTATATTTGATAAATTATTTAAATTTCCAGCAAAAACCGGTTTATTATCTACAAGTAATATAATGCTGTCGCAATAGTTAATATAACCAAATCTTTGAGATGATATAACAAATGTATAACCCAAATTTTTAAGATAGTACAACCTCTTATAAAAAAAGTCTTCTCTTAATTGATCTCCATAAAAATCCTGAGAAGAAATTACCACAATTTCCGGCATTATTATTTCGATTAAGCTTAAAATCAAGATCGATTTTATAGATTTTGGAAGATTTATAAGCTTAATATTTTTTATGGGTTTCAAACCATATACAGGAGATATTTTTTTTATTCTTTTTTCGATGCAATTCAATGGAATACTGGAAAGTTCGCTCAATATTATTAAATTATCGATCACAGTTCTATTTTCAAAGAAAATATTTGTAGAAGGAAAATATAAAATTAAATTCTGATTTTTAATCTGATTTAATGTTTTATCGAAATATTTTATTTCTCCACCAACAGTATTATCAATACCTGCAATTTTCCTGCATAAAATACTTTTGCCGGAATTTTCAGGTCCAAGTATAATATTTAAGCTTCCTTTATAAAAATCTATGGAAAAACTCTTATCCCTATCTTTTATAAATATTGAATTTAATGATAAAGATATATCTTTGAATTTTGCCATATAATCAAAGACAAATTAAATTAAAATTTTTTATCGTCAAGTATTTCAGGCTTCTGGCTTTAAATATTTACTTTACATAATATAAATATTTTATCTTATAAAATTTGTTTTACTATAAAACAATTTTGGGCTGAATCTTCTTTTTTTCTCTAATACCAATGCCTATAATATTATCATTTAAATCAACTATCTTTAAAATATCGCCATCTTTCAAAACACTATTTTTAAAATAAATATTATCCTCATCTTTTGTAAATAAATTATTTTTATAATTTAAAAAATCAATTCCATCTGTTTTAGCAATTTTAATCTTTTGACCATTTTTAAATTTTTTAACATCATCATCATCGATATAAATTTTATTAAAAAAATATAAAGCTTCATTTATTGGAATAATTAAACTTTTGAATTTTTCTTCATCTATTTCTAAAAGATATTGATAATCTTTAGCATCTTCAATTGAAAATTTTCCAATTTTAGTTCTTTTCAAATCATACATATACGCAAATGATTTTGCTTTTTCACCTATTAGCTTTATTAGAGATCTGATATATGTTCCCGAAGAACAATTTACCTTTATCTTAAAATAAGGTAGATTTATATCAATTATTTCAATATTATAAATATTAACCAATACTGGTTTCAATTCTATATTTTCTTTTTTTATCGCGTATTTATAGGCTCTTTTACCATTAATTTTTTTTGAACTATATAAAGGAGGAATCATAGCAATCTTTCCTTCAAAAGATTTGATAATTTTTGCTATATCTTTCTCATTTACAGATATACTTGCCGTTTTAACAATTTTGCCATTTTTATCTAAAGTATCTGTTTCTTTACCAAGTTCACCAGTGGCTATATACTCTTTATCCAGATTCTGGAAATATTGAGTAAATTTTGTAGCCTTGCCAATGACAATTATTAAAAGCCCTTCGGCTGATAGATCTAAAATTCCGGTATTACCAGCTTTAATTTTAAATTTTTTACTTAAATTTCTTACAATCTTATTTGATGTAATTCCTGTAGGTTTGTTACAAAGAATTATTCCATCCAATTTATTCTCCAGATATTTAATTATTGATTTTTATTTATATCAATTGCATAGATTTTTAATTTATCATTATAAAAATAATAAAAATTTGAAAATAAAAAAATACAAATAAATTAATTTAAATAATATCTTTTGAAATAAAGTAAAAAATATATTATATATTATCAAAAGAGGTTAAGATGAAAAGAACAAAAATTATCTGTACAATTGGTCCTTCAAGTTTTGATAAAAATATTATTGTTAAACTTATAGATGAAGGAATGAATGCTGTAAGATTTAATTTTTCACATTCCAGA
>JBKBTB010000249.1:0-2771 GCA_046291015.1 Exilispira sp.
TTGTTTTTATACTTAAAATTAAAAATTAGTCTTTGAAATTATCTCATATATTTTGTTGGAAAGCTGACTTATAGAAAAAGGTTTAGGTAAAAATCCAACTGCATCTTCATCGATAATTTTTTTTATTTTATCATCAATTTTAAGTCCGGTTATAAATAAGACTTTTGTTTGATTATTTTTTAATTTTATTTCCTTAAATGTATCTATCCCGGATTTACCTGGCATTGCAATATCAAGTATGACTAATTTAATATTTTGTTTATGTTTATAAAATATTTTCAATCCTTCAACCCCATTTGAAGCCAGTAAAACAGTATATCCGAGCTTCATTAGCATTGCTTTTGTTATTGATCTAACTATTTGATCGTCATCTATAAGCAAAATAAGACCTTTTCCTTTCTTAATACTATCTTGAGCTTTTTCTGTTTCTAAAAATTTATCAATTTTAAAAATAGGAAGATATATATAAAAGGAAGTACCTTTTCCTTCTTCCGATTCAAATGTTATAAAACCATTATGCTGATTAACAATCATCTTAACAGTTGAAAGTCCCAATCCTGAACCATAAAAAGCCTGTTTTGTGGTGAAAAATGGCTCAAATATTTTACTCTGAAGTTCTTGTGGTATTCCAGTACCATTATCACTTATAGTTATTTTCCAGAATTCCTTTTCTGAAATTTGACTATTTTGCTTTTTAAAATTATTCAGATGTTTATCTGACTGGTTTGCAATTTCAAGTTTAACTGTCAAAGTACCACCAATTCTTTCATCAGTTTTTCTCATTATAGTCATAGCATGAGAAGAATTAATACAGAGATTTAATAATGCTTGAACTATAAGATTATGATCACCTAAAATAATAGCTTCTGAAAATGGATTTACAAAATTTAGCTCAATGGATTTATCAAAAGTGCTTTTACATACTCTTTCAACATCATTGATACAGGACTTAAGATTTATTGGAAGAAGCTTTTCCTCTTTTTTTCGCGATATAGTAAGAATTTTTTGCACAATATCTCTGGCTCTTTCTGAAGAATTTTCTAAAATATCTATATATTCTATAAGTTCTGGATTTTTTATAGAAGGATTTTCATCGATAAGCTGTTTAATTAATGATATAGATGAAATAATACCTGTTAAAACATTGTTAAAATCATGTGCAATCCCTCCAGCAAGTAATCCCACAATTTCCATCTGTTGAGATTGCCTTATCTGTTTCTCAAGTTTTTCTATCTCGGTAATATCATCTATTCTAAAGGCAATTCCAGAATTACCATTTTGATTAATAGGAATTATATTAACATTGAAAATTTTTTCTTCTTTTTCATCATAAGTTTCTTTAAAAAATCTTTTTGTTTCATTTGTATTGAAAATTTGTTTTATATCTTCTTTGAATTTCGCAAGATAAGGGAATGCTTCATTATAGTTTTTACCTATTGCATCTTCTTTTTTGACTTTTGTAAGTTCTTCGGCTTTTTTGTTCCATTCTATGATTTTTCCTGAAAGGTCAATTGAAATTATTGCAGAAGGAAGAGAATCTATAAGATTTTTAAGATATTTTTGCATATTTCGAATAGTTTTCTCTGCTTCTTGAAGCTGTTCATATTCATTTGCAAATTCAAAATATTTCTTGATTATGGTATTTGTCAAATCTGCTACTTCTTTAAATCCGAGAAAAAATTTGGGTATTTCGTTTTCAAGTTCTTTAATATCCCAGCTTGATATTATCTTTGTAGTTTTAGTAAGTGGCAAAAGGAAATATTTATTATTAATGATATTTTTAACAAAAAAAATGAAAACTAAAAATACCGCTGAAAAAAGAAAAACCAAAAGTGTTAATATAAATTCTTTAAAAATATATTTAAATGGAATTAATATCGCAAGGTTAATATTAAAATCGCTTTGAAATGCATTCAATATCAAATAAAGATTTTTATCGATAAAACAAAAATTATTATATATAATTTTTGGCAAGAAATAAAAACCCTTTTCTTTATCAGAATTGTAAAATATATATCTATTATTATTGGCAATTATAAACATAGAATCTTTTATATTTATTCCAGAAGCAATAGGATATATTAAATCTTCTAAATTTATTTCTGCAATTAAATAGGTATCGTTATCTATTAATTTTATATAATAAAAGCAGATATTATTATTTATAGTTCTTATAATATCAGTAGTAAATAGAGTAAGATTTTTTTTGTTTTCTATAAAATCTTTTAAGTAAAGATTTTCAAATGAAAATCCGTTAAATATTATACTTTTAGAATCTTTTCTATAAGTTTTTTTTACTTTATAATTTTTATCCAGAGTAAATATTTCAGAAAATTCTGATGGTGCAAATTTAGTAACTATTTCAATATCCTTTTCAGTTTTAATAATATCAAAATGTTCAATTAAATGGTTTTTTAAAAATTCTAATTCCTGGGTAAAGCTATTAAGATAATAATTTTGTTTTTCCAGCGTCATTTTAAGTATCATTTTTAAAGAAAAAAATGTTAAAAATATGATTATTAATAGGATAAAAATAATAATTATTAATTCAAAATAGAAAAAATATTTTTTAAAAGAAAGATTTTTCTGTTTTTGCATGGATATCCCTTTATAAAATTCCCTTTATTCAGGTTTAATGATAAAATGTGCTTAAATTATTGAAAAAAAATAATTGAGAATGAAAATCTCCAAAATTATCTAATCTTACCGTTTCAAAATATGTTTTTACCTCTTTTTTTTCAAGTAATAACTTTTTGATATCTTCTGGTGTT
>JBKBTB010000025.1:0-13992 GCA_046291015.1 Exilispira sp.
GAAACTTAAAGTTAGAATAGCAAAATAATAAATTAAAATAAATTTATAATGCAAAGGAGAATATATAATGTGTGGTGTTGTTTCAATTATCTATGAAAAAGAGAATAAAAAAATTGGAATGGAAGCAGTAAATCTATTGAAAAGATTAGAATACAGAGGATATGATTCTACAGGAGCTTCATTTATAGATGATTCAAAGAAAATTATAGTTAGAAAAAAAGTAGGTGCTCCTTCAAAAGTAGTTGAAGAACTACAAATAAGCCAATTCTCTGGTCAAAGATTTATTGGACAGGTAAGATGGGCTACCTTTGGAGCCGTTACAGATAAAAACTCACAACCTCATCATGTAAATTGCTTTGAAACTCTTGTAGGTGCGCATAATGGCAACATTGCAAATACCGATAGTTTGAAAGAATATCTTACAGAAGAAGGGCATAATGTTGTTTCAGATAATGATGGTGAAATACTTGTACACCTGATCGAACACTTCTACCATATAAATAAAAACAATTTCAATTCTGGCAAGTCTTTTCCTCAAAAAATTTTAGAAAAAATTCCAGTCCTTCATGAAAAAGATGATATAATCTTGATTTCTTCGTTCATAGATGCTATTAGAAAGGCTGATTCTAAATCTAATGGTTCATATGCTGCTTGCATCTTAGATCCCCAATTACATGGTGTATTTGCTATTAAATCTGGTTCTTCTCTATACGCTGGTATTGGAAGAGATGATGAAGGAAATTTCGTTGTGGTTTCAAGTGATTTAACATCGGTTCTTTCTAAAACAAGGCTTTTAATTCCATTAAAAGAGGGAGAAGCTATATATTTTACAGAAAATGATTATTTTATCTTTCCTCTTTCAGGTGATATCTATTTTTCAAAGCCAGATGCTAAAAGATCAAAATTAAATGTTAAAGATACTGCACTTTCTCCAAGATTTCATTTTTACATGGAACAGGAAATTTACACAAGCTCAAAAAATATTGATGAAATACTTCTTTATTATTTTCTTTCTGATGATAGAAAAAAAATATATAATATTCTTGAGCAAAACCAAGAGATTGCCTTAAATATTTACAATGAATTAATTCATATAAATACTAAAAAGACCGATGAGGAAATGAAAGAATCTTTTTCAGGTTTGATATCAACTATTAATTTTATTAATCTATACAATAATTATGCAAAAGCACATGAAAATAAGATAAATCACAATTTTACTGGTTTTATAAGTGATGAAAAACAGCTTTTACAGGATTTATATAAAATAGATAAAGATTGGGAAAATAAGCTGATATTTTTAGATAATTTAATACTATGGAAAAAGCAAAGAAAAATTATAATGTATTTAGATAATCTTATTGATTTAATAATTGAAACAAATAAAAGAAATGGTAAAATTTATATTATAGCATGTGGCACATCTTATCATGCAGCACTTACAGGTTCATATTTTTTTAATAATTTAACAGATATATCTATTTTTACAGTCAATCCAGGATCTTTTAGATCACAGTATATCTCATCATTAAAGGAAAATGATTTATTAATTGTTATAAGTCAGTCTGGAGAGACAAAAGACCTTATTGATATAATTCAGGATGTAAAATTAAAAAATAATGAAATTCCTGTTATTTCAATTGTCAATAATGAAAATTCAAGAATACCCCAGGAATTATCTGATTATTTTTTACCTATATTATGTGGTCCAGAAATTGCTGTAGCTGCTACAAAATCATTTATCAATCAGATTCTTATACTTTATATTTTAGCATTTAAAATAAATTTAAAAAATAAAAAAAAGAGTGATGATGAATTAATATATAATATAAAAAGAATTCAGGAATTAATAGATGATACTTTGAGTAAATGCGATCAGGATATTACTGAAGTTGCATTAAAATTATTTATTAAGCCTTCTATCCATATACTTGGAACTTCATTAACTGGATTGTCAAAAGAAGGAGCATTAAAAATAAGAGAAGTAGTTCTAAATCATACCGAGGGTTATGATTCAGTTGAATTTAAACATGGTCCAAATACAATACTTGGCAAAAATACTATTTTTTCTTTATATGATATGCAAAGATTATTTCAAGACATTATAGAATATTTAAGGGAATCTTTTTCAATCATAAAAAAGGAAAAAAATTTTGAAATTATTATCGATAATCTTCTAAAGGAAATTGGTAGAATAGGACTGGAAAGAGAAAAAGAATTTATAGATTTAAATATTAATGAATTAAAAAATAAAAACTTAAAAGATTATATTATTGGTAAATTTTTTGAACAGGTTTCGATTGAATCCTATTTTTCAAATTATCCATTGGTATTTATCTGTCCTCCCGATGATAGAGATAAGAGAATAACAATAGCTCAAATACATACTCATAAAATAAGAGGTGCAAATATAATTTTGATTGCTGAAGATGATGAAGAGTTAAATAAGTCTATTATAAATCCACCAGAAGATTCAAAAGATTATTTTTATAAATTTATAAAAGTACCATCTTCTGAAGATAAAAACTTATTTGTCTTCCCAGCGAGTATAATTCTTCAAACACTGGCATTCAAAATGTCTGTTTTAAAGATGAAATTTTTAAATAGCCTTAAGATTGATAATCATGGAGTGCATCCTGATGCACCTAAAAATGTTTCCAAATCTATTACTGTAGATTAATTGTAAAAATGATAAAATAAAGGGATTATTATTACCTTTTAAGGTCATAATAATCCCCATCTTTGAAGATATATTAAATTTCTTAACTTTTTTTAATTTATCTTATTAACCAATAATAATTGAATTAACTATCTATTGAATGATTATATTTAATGTTGCCGCAGGTGTTCCATCTTCAAGATGCCCCAGTGGATAATTTGAAATCTCTATTTTTATCTCGTTTATCCCGTAAAAACTCATAAAATCTACTGGTATTTTATCTGAAGCAACTGTAAACTTTGCATATAAAGATAGATCAAAACTATTGGAAGGATAGCCACTTGTTCCTGGATAAACTTTTGATAAAAAATAACCTGCACCAAGTTCCTCTGTATCGCTTACATATATGGTTTTATATTCTGTTACATTTGTAAATCCATTATTATAAGTAAAATATAACTTGCCTCCAGAAAATTTTAATACTGAATAAAAATTACCGGCATTATATTTTATCGGAATAGGTGTAGATAGGTAAAAAATCTGCCCATCTTCAAAAGCGAGATTAGCCGATATATTTATATTACTTAAAGTAATTGACAGATTTTTACTTTCATTGGCATTTAAACTAACTAATTGTGAATCGCCAGTTAAAATGATGAAATTTTTTAAACCCGAAGCTGTATTGGAAGTGAATTTTAAGGCTAAGACAGTTACCATGTAATCACCCGGATATAATTTCCATTCAAGAGATTGATTCCCTTGTTCTCTATTAATAAGTATACCCTTTTTGTAATTTTGAATGTTATTGTTTGTAATAATAATAGCAATATCGGTTGTTTCATCTAATATTAACCTTGTAGGCCACATAATCGAAATGTTTATCATTGCATTTTCCTGTAAAAGTAGCTGAGCATTACCACTACAACCTATAAATAATAAGTAGGTAAATAAAAATAAAATATTGAAGTACTTCATTAAAAACCTCCATAACTTTTTAATATAAACTTTTTCATCATGTATTTTAATATTTAAAATCAAAAATTCAATATTTAATTAGTAAAAATTTTAAAAAAAATTACAAAAAAATAGATTTTTTTTGAAAATTTTATTGATAAAAAAATATTTTTTTTGATTAAAAATTTTATAATTAGAAAAAACAGAAAAAGCATAATTATTATACTATAAAGTTAGTTAAATAATTATTAATGCTAAGTAAAGTCTAAAAATGATTTTTAATATTTATTATAATCTTAATATTTTAATAAGTTTTTATTTATCCAGTTTTTTATCATCTATAGAGGAAATATAATTATCAACAAATTCAGATATTTTTTTAATTGTAGCTTCTTCAAAAGGATTTTCTAAATTTCCAGTTTTTAAAATTTCTAAAAAAGACTTGCTTCCACCAATTTTGCATAAATTGCTATAATCATAAAAAGCCTTAGCTTGATCTTTTTCATTTTTCATCCAGAATTGAAATGCTACAATTTGTGCTAAAGCATAATCTATATAATAAAATGGAACTTCGAAGATATGAGATTGCCTGAACCATGTTATACCCTCTTCTAAATCTTTATTTTCAGAGTAATCTTTTTGTGGTTGATAAATTTTTGTTAACCATGCCCAGATAGAGTTTATTTCATCAAAAGAAATATTATTTTGCCTGAAAACTCGATGCTGAAATTCATCTACCATTGCGGCATATGGGATAAAAGTAATTGCACTGCATATATGTTTATATTTAAATTTTAAATCCTCATTTTCAAAAAATAGATACATATATGGATAAGTTATAAATTCCATGCTCATAGAAAATATTTCGGCTGCTTCTAAAGTTGGAAATTGATATTCAATAAATGGATAATCTTTACTCTTATATGATTGGTAAGCATGACCGGTTTCATGTGTTAAAACTTCAACATCATGAGTTGTACCATTAAAATTTGCAAATATAAAAGGTAATTGATAGTTTTGAATGAAAGAGCAATATCCTATCGGAGCTTTACCTGGTTTTGTCTCAACATCTAAAAGATTTGAATCAACCATAAGTTCAAAGAAATCTCCTATTTCTTTGCTAATAAGATGGTACATTTTACTGGCTTTTTTGACAAGTTGTTCAGGATTTCCTGTTGGTTTAGGGTTTCCAGATTTGTAAAAGATTGGTTCATCATAATATGATAATTTTTCCAGACCAAGTCTTAATGCCTGTTTCTCATATATTTTTTGAGCTATTGGAACAATGTATTTTACTATATTATTTCTAAAATTTTCTACCAATTTTTCACCATAATCTGATCTTGCAAGTCTTAGATAACCAAGATTTATAAAATCTGGAAAGTTTAATTTTTTAGCAATTTGCTCTCTTATATTTACAAGTTGACTATAAATTTCATTAAAACTTTTTTTATTATCTACAAAATATTTCCAGTATGCTTCATGTGCTTTTTTTCTGATAGTTCTGTCTGCAAGTTGCATAAAAAAAGACATTTGAGATAGATTGTATTCTTTGCCATCATATTGAATCTTAGCTTGAGAAGTAAGTTTTCTATATTCAGTGTTAAGATTATTTTCTTTTTGTAAATCATCAAGAATGATATTGTCAAAAGTTTTATTAACAGATTCTAGATAAACTATTATCTGATTTCCATATTTTTCTTTAATTTCATCAATATAGTTTGAATTCAATATTATTCTTGAAATTGTATGCAGGATACTTTCATAATATGGAGTAATTTTATCAAAATAGTTTTGCTGCTCTTCATAAAATTTATCCAGTGTATTTATTGAATACCTTATTGAGGCTAAAGTATTCATTGTTTCATAATTTTTTCTTAGCTGAATTATCTGCATTATAGTATTATCAAATTCATTAAAGTTTTTTGAAGATTCAAGTTTTTTAATTAAATGTTCAAAATTATTTTTATATTTTTCAAAATCTGGTTTTATATATTCGAAATTTTCGAATTTCATAAATTTTCCTTTTTTGTAATAATTTCATTAAAATTAAAAAAAATCTTATAAAATGCAATAAAAACTTATAATGAATTTTCTTAATATACGATATAAAATATAGTCTAATTAAAAAAAATTTTGGAGGAATAAATGATTGAATTTTCAAAAGAAGAATTTGAAAATTTTGTAAGTTCCAGCTTCGAAGAAATTCTCGAAAATTTTGAAGGGCATGCCGATCTTACAGATGAGCAAAATTATTGGTTTTATGATAATGAAAAACAAGATGTATTATTCATAAGTTATTTTGATCCACTTAAATCAGATAATATAAAAATAATTCACAAGGAAGATGATGTAACAATCGAACAGAATAAGATATCAATATCTTTAAAAGCATCCTTATATGCTGGCTATTTAATGTTTGAACAAGGTTATCCAGTATTATTCTTAAATGCAAAACCGAAAATTGGCAATCATGAAAACAAAACTTCACTGGACAAATTTATAGATGATAATCCAGATTTTGATTTAGATGAAACAAAATTAATAGTATTTTTATTTAATGAAGGTAGAGATTATTATACAACTACAGTTCAACTACCTTCAAAATACAAGGCTATAATGAAGGAACTGAAATTAAAAGAAAAAATACTGGATATACCTGATTTAGATTATTTATCAGAACAGTACAGAGTACCTTCTATTAATCTTGCTATTGGTTTTTATAACTATGGTAAAAATAATGAAAAATTAAACTATCTTGATCTTGAAGATTCTATTAAAATTGCTTTTTCTATTACCGAACTTCTGGAAGGAGTTAATAAAGAAAACTTACAATTTGATAATACTGATGTTGAAGAAGAAGATTATGAAGAAGAAGAGGATGAAGAATATTACGACTTAAAAGAAGATGAATATGATGAAGAAGAAGATGAGGAAGAAGATGATGATGATTATTATGATGAAGATTATGATGAGGATGAAGATGATTATTAATATTTAATTATTATTAATATTTACTTATTGAAGATAACCTTTCTGAAATATTCATAAGATGATCCCCTATTTTCTCAAGATTTAATACATAATCATATAAGATAGTTGAAATAGAACAACTACTTTGAAATTCTTGAATAAGTAGATAATAATCATTTTGAAAACTATCTCTTAAATTATTTATTTCTGATTCAAATTTACGAGCAATTTCAAGATCTATTTCTAAGTCATTTTCAAGCTTATTAGAAATAAATAATATAAATTCAAGTATTTTATCAATTATTTTTATTAATTTACCTGAAACATCTTCGGGTAAATTAATATATAGATTTGTAAACCTTTTATAAATATTATAAAGATTTTGCTGATGATCTCCAATTCTTTCCAGATCATTTGTAGCATGTAAAAGCAATGGTATAGCAGCTGAAACTACCTCTCCTGCCTCAATATTTGAAAGTAAAGTTATATAATTTGTTATTTCATATTGAATATTGTCAAGAATTGATTCATTTTTTACTAAAATTTCTAAATTTTTCTTACCTGTTTTTGAAAGTATATAGATTTTAAATTGATTTAAACCCTTATAAGACAAATTTAAACCTCTATTTATCTCCTTGATAATTGCCTCTAATGCTATATATGGGGATTTTAATAGATTTTTATCAAGATATATACAAGTATCTTCTCTTATTTCTATTTTACCTCTAAAAACAAATTCAATAAACCTTGTATAGTATTTTGTAAAAGGTAAAAACAATATAGTATTTGTTAAATTGAACAATGTATGAGCATTTGCAGCCTGTCTAACTGGATCTGAAGTTAAAGTAAGATATTTAGTAAATATAATTACCAGGTTTTTAAAAGGCACTATTAATATCAAAGCCCAAATTGTACCGATTATATTAAATCCAAAATGAGCTGCAGCAACTCTTTTAGCAGAAATATTGCCTCCAAGTGAAGCAAAAAAAGCTGTTATACATGTTCCAATATTATCTCCAAGAATTATAGGAATTGCTGAATCAATTGTAAGTAAACCACCTTGAATAAGAGCTAAAGTTAAACCAACTGTTGCAGATGATGATTGGATAATCATTGTAACCAGCATACCGGCTAATACACCTAATATTGGATGATATGAAAATTTAATAAATATATTAGAAAGTCCAGGAGAGTTTCTAAAAGGCATAATAGCATTTTTCATCATTAGCATTCCAAAAAAAAGCAAACCAAATCCTACCAAAAGTGTGGCAATGTTTTTAACATAGTCTCTTTTAGCAAAAATCATAATAAAAATACCAGTTGCTAAAATAGGTAATGCATAATCAGATATATTAAATGCCATAATTTGAGCTGTAACTGTTGTTCCTATATTTGCACCATAAATTATTCCGATAGCTTGAGATAGATTCATAAGGCCAGAATTCACAAAACCTACTGCAAGAACAGTAGTAGCTGATGATGATTGAATTAAAGCTGTTACTGAAATACCTATTAAAGTTCCAGATAGTGGTGAAGAGGTAACCTTTTCGAGAATAAGTTTTATCTGATGAGAAGATAATTTTTTTAATGAATCTGAAAAATAATTTATACCAAGCAAAAATAAAGCCAAACCACCTATTAATGTAAAGATTGATTGTAACATGACAAATCCTTTTGAATAGACCAATCTTAAATAATTTATAGTTTTTTAAATAAAAATCAAATTAAAATTTAATATTTTTCTTGATTCTAAATTTTAATATGATAAGTGAAAAACAGAAAATTATTTTGGAGGAGAAATGGCTGAAAAAATCAAAATGGCTGTCCCCCTTGTTGAGATGGATGGAGATGAGATGACCAGAATTCTCTGGAAAATAGTCAAAGAAAAACTTCTTCATCCATATGTTGATCTTAATGTTGAATATTATGATCTTGGTCTTCAAAAAAGAGATGAAACAGATGATAAAATCACTTTTGAGGCTGCTGAAGCTATTAAAAAATATGGTGTTGGTGTAAAATGTGCGACTATAACACCTAATGCTGAAAGAGTTAAAGAATATAATTTAAAAAAGATGTGGCCCAGTCCAAATGGAACAATAAGAGCAATTCTTGATGGAACTGTTTTTAGAAAGCCAATTCTTGTTAAAAATATTAAACCTTCCGTATCGTCATGGACAAAGCCAATAATCATTGGCCGTCATGCTTATGGTGATATTTATAAAAATCAGGAGATCAAAGTTACAGAGCCGGGAAAGGCAGAACTTGTTTTTACCTCTGTAAATGGGAAAGAAACAAGACTTACAATAATGGATATGAAAGGACCTGGAATCATTCAGGGCATACATAATCTCGATTCTTCTATTGAGAGTTTTGCAAGAGCATGCTTTATCTATGCATTAAGTGAAAAAGTCGACCTATGGTTTGCTACTAAAGATACAATCTGTAAAACCTATGATGGAAACTTTAAGGATATATTCAATAAAATATATGAAACCGAATTTCAAGAAAAATTTAAAGAAGCAGGAATTACCTATTTTTATACATTAATCGATGATGCTGTGGCAAGAGTCATGAAATCTGAAGGTGGATTTTTATGGGCATGCAAAAACTATGATGGTGATGTTATGTCAGATATGGTAGCATCAGCTTTTGGATCTTTAGCAATGATGACTTCAGTTTTAGTTTCACCATCTGGATATTTCGAATATGAAGCTGCTCACGGGACAGTTCAAAAACATTATTATCAACATCTTGAGGGTAAAAAAACATCCACAAATTCAGTTGCTCTTATTTTTGCCTGGACTGGAGCTCTTAAAAAAAGAGGTGAACTTGATAATAATCAACAATTAGTTAAATTTTCAGATACTTTAGAAAAAGCAGTTATAAAAACTATTGAAGAAGGAAAGATGACAGGTGATCTTGCAAGACTTGCAACACCAGCTCCCGATAAAATATTGAATTCTGAAGAATTTATAGATTCAATAGCTGAAACATTCAATAAAATTTATAATTAACTATTTTTATTAATTTATTTTTTTTAAGAAAAACTATTAATATTTAAGGTTCTGTTTTATATAATAAAATTTTAAGGTTGCCTTGTGGCAACCTTTTTTAATTTTACATGTTAAAATTTTACTATATTATAATTAAATTTTTTCTGATTTAATTTCGTTAAATCTGTTGTTAATAGATAAAATTAATTTGATATAAATAAAAATTCTTTGCTTTTTTTGCTTCTATTATTATATTTTTTATAGGTAATAGTTTTCATTCGGGACTATTATTTATTTTATTTGAAAAAATAAATTTATATCGGGAGAAAATAATGTCTAATGATAGCTCATGGATATATACAGAACAGGTAAAAATGCATTTTTTAAACCCTAAAAATATTTTAACTATTTCCGAAGAGGAATATAAACCTGATGGAGTTGGAATTGTCGGTTCTCCTGCCTGTGGTGACATGATGATGATTTTTATTAAGGTAAAAGATGAGAAAATTTATGACATGAAATGGAAAACATATGGTTGTGCATCTGCTATTGCTTCAACATCTGCACTTTCAGAGATGGTTACAAGAAATGGTGGAATGTATTTAAAAGATGCATATAGAATAAAGCCAGAAGATATCATAAGAGAATTAGGACAACTGCCATCTAATAAAATACACTGTTCAGTTTTAGGTGACAAAGCTTTAAGAGCTGCAATAGAAGACTATTATAAAAGGCAAAATCAAGAAAATCCTTATAGAGAAAAAACATCATCACCTGTTGTATGTGAATGTTTTCAAATAACAGAAGAAGATATAAAAATGGAGGTTTTAGAAGGAGCTACAAATTTTGAAACATTACAGGAAAGAACAAAAATTGGAACAAATTGTGGTAAATGTATAACAAAAACCAGAGAAGTTCTAAATAGATATGTTGAACAATATTATAAAGAAAAAGTTTATATACCTGAAGAAAAATCTTAATTAAACTTTATAAAATATTTTATATGAATTAATTTTAAGTTTGATTTTTAATAGTTATTATATTAATAATAAGGAAATAAGATGAATGTCTATATTGATAATAATGCCACAACACCAATTCATCCTCTTGCGAAAAAAGCTATTGTGGAATTTTTAGATCTTTATGGAAATCCAAGTTCCTTGCATAAAGATGGAAGAATTGTTAAAGAAAAAATTGAGAGCGCAAAGAGTAAAATTGCAAGCTTTTTTAGTTCTAAAATTGAAGATATTATTATAACTTCCTGTGGTTCAGAATCAAATAATACAATATTAAAATCTATGCTATTCTGGCCTAAAGAAAAGCAAAATCTCATAACTTCAACGATAGAGCACCCGGCTATTCTTGAAACAGCAAGATTTTTAGAAAAAAATGGTGTAAATGTAAAATATATAGATATAGATAAAGATGGTATTATAGATTTATCTCAACTTGAAAATTCATTAGACAAAAATACTGGACTTGTCTCTATTATGTACGCAAATAATGAAATTGGAACCATACAGCCAATAGAAAAGATATCGCATTTAATAAAGCAAAAAACTGAAAATGCTATATTTCACATAGATGCTGTTCAGGCTGCTGGCAAAATTAAAATTGATCTAAATGAATTACCAGTTGATGCAGCGTCTTTTTCTGGACATAAATTATATGCCCCTAAAGGCATTGGAATTTTATATATAAAAAATTTTGAAAAAAATAGGAAATTTTATACTCCTTTAATCCATGGGGGTCATCAGGAAAACGGATTTAGGGCTGGAACGGAAAATACAATAGGTATCATAGCGTTGGGAGCAGCTTGTGAAGCTTTAAAAGATGATCTTATAAATGAAATTGAAAGGATAAGAGAAATAAGAGACTATTTTGAAAATAAAGTTCTTGAAAATATAAAAGATATAATAATAAATGGCAAAAATGCACCTAGAGTAGCCGGGACTTCAAATATTACATTTAAATATGTTGAAGGGGAATCTATTTTGCTTCGACTTGATTTAAATGGTTACTCTGTTTCTACCGGCTCAGCATGTTCTACTGGAAGTTTACAACCAAGTCATGTTCTTATGGCACTTCATAAAAATCCTGAAATAGCTCATGGTTCTATACGATTTTCTTTTGGAAGAGAAAATAATATAGAACAAATAGATAATCTTGTACAAGTTTTAGCAAGAGAAATTACTATTTTAAGAAATATGAGTCCCCTGTCGAGATTTTAGCTAAAAAACCACACTTAAAAATTAAATTAATAAATTAAAGAATGTAATTTTTTTATAGCAACCTGAGAAAATTCAGTTGCAACATAGCAAAAAATTCGTGGATTTTGAAAAAGAGGTTCTTCTATATTTATAAAATCTTTTTTATTTTTTATAATTTCATTTTTTGCATCTTCAAATAACAAAGTTCCTGGAATAGGCGAAAACTCAGCTATTCTTGGTTTAATTCCAAGTTTCAATGCCATTTTAATAGTATATTCTACTTCATCATAAGTTTGATAAGGAAGCCCAACAAGAATATAAAAAGACAAAACATTTTTTTGGATTTTTAAATCATTTAAATTATTAATTAAATTTTGAAGTTGATCAATTTTAAATTTATTTCCATATTTATCATCGCCAAACTTCAAAGATTCAAGTCCAAATCTAATCATCTTAAAATTTTTCATTGCTTTGAGGATATTCAATGTGGCTTTTGCTATATGAATAGCATTTGGAAGATAAAAATTAAAATTATTGCTAATTTTATTTGCCTGTTTTAAAAAATTTAAAAAATGATTTTCATCTATCAAAAGAGCATCATCATAAAAAGCTATATTAAATATATTTCTTTTAACAAAATATTTTAATTGAATTAAGCTACATTCAAAATTTAATCGAGCATATTTACCTGAAATTATTCTGGAAGCACAATATGGACAATTATATGGACATCCAGTTGTAATTCGAATAACACCATATCTAAGATTATCGATAATCTCCCAATCTGGAAGAATATCACAGCTTTTATTATCGGTATTATAAAATAAGATACCAGATGATTTTAATAATTCTAAATATTTTTTATCTTTTGAAGTTATATCAAAAATAAATTCGATAAATTTAAGAGCATCTTTATTAAAAACATAATCTGCCCCAAGAGATTTTGCGTGATTTTCAATAATTTTTGGGTAAATACCGGCAAGTATAATCTTTGTATCAATAAAATTCTCTTTTAAAAAATCTATAAGAATTTTTATACCAAGATAATGATATGTAAAAACAGATGATATAATTATAAAATCAAATTTTTTTTTCCTTTTTATTATTTCAAATTTTAATATTTCGATAATTTTTTCAAAACCGATACCAAACCTATAAAATTCTCTATTATAAAACTTTAATATTTCTGGTGGCTCTATTCTTTTTTTCCAGTACTTTCCAGTCCCATCTTTTTTTATTGTTGGCTTTATACTGCCGGATTCAAAAAAGGATGAATCAAAATCTTTATTCAATGCATCAAGATAAAAAACATCAGCACCAAAGAATTTTAATAAATTTATAGATTTCAATGTACCAAGAGGAACTGCAAAAAGATCATAAAGAGCATAATCAAGAACCGGTGGATTTATAAAGCAAAATGATATATCTTTTAATATATTACTATTTAAAAAATTTTTTTTACTTTGATTTATATCCATTCATAAGTTCTAAATAAGCTTTATATGCTTTTTCGATATAAATAAGATCTTCTTCACTTAGTTCTCTTATTTTTTTTACTGGTATTCCTGCATAAAGCCATCCCGATTCAAGTTTTTTATTCTGTCCAACAAGAGAACCAGCTGCTATAATGACTTTTGATGGAATATATGCCCCATTCAATATTATACTTCCCATACCAATTAAAACATCATCTTCTATAGAACATCCATGAAGAACTACATTATGTCCGACAGTAACTCTTTTTCCAATAATAGCTGGAAAAAACCAATCTGTATGAATTGTGCTTCCATCCTGTATATTTGAAAAAGAATCTATGGAAATATAATTCATATCCCCTCGTATACTAACATTTGGAAGCAAAAAAACATTTTCAGAAATTCTAACATCGCCTATGATAGTTGTAGAGTCAAATCCAAAAACATTTTCCGAAATCTTAGGAGTCTTGTCTTTATAATTCATAATGTACATAATTAAAATCCTTAAACGATAAAAGATAAAAAAAATTATATAAAAAAAGAAAATCAAATAAGATTATAATTAGTTAAAAATTAAGTTAAATAAAAAATAAATTATTTAAAGATAAAATTACAATAATTTTTTTATCAATTTTGGCAAAACCTTTTATAAAGCTTCTACCAATATTTTCAAAAAGTATGGGTGTTGGTTCATATTCTTCATCTGTAAGATATTGTACCCTGTAAAT
>JBKBTB010000250.1:0-2770 GCA_046291015.1 Exilispira sp.
AGTTTGATTTAATGACTGCATTAAAATTTGGCCAGTATAAAGGGATATATGGTAATTTATTCATCGTTAGTTCCATTATTTTTTGGTACAGTTCTATTCTTTTTTTTTCATTGAACTCTTCACTTGCTTTTTTAATTAAATTATCTATTTCATCATCAGAAAAGCCAGAAAAATTGTATTGACCCATAGTACCGGATTTTGAATGTATTAAGGTAGAAAGTATGAATAAAGCGTCACCAGTTCCTGATGATAAAGAATATGGAATAATTTGAAAATTTCTTTCTTTTCGAATTTTAGAAAGTTCTGAATCAGAAACTGAAATAAGGCTAAGATCTATATTTACCTTGCTAAGGTAATTTTTTATTAATAGAGCAATTTTACTAAAGATAGAATCTTGATTGGAAAAATGCAATTTAAGTGGGAATCCTTCTGAAAGTTTTGCATCTGACAATAGTTTTTTTGCAAGTTCGATATTTTTATTTTGCAAGGGTATTTTTGGATTAAATCCTATAACATAAGGCGAAACAAGTTGATTGGCAGTAGTAGAATTGTCAAAAAATATTTTCTTTGTTATTTCATTTAAATCCAGCGAGTAATAAATAGCCTTTCTGACCAGAACATTTGATAGGTTTTTGTCAAGACAGTTTAATACAAGAAAATTTGTACGAAGACCGGGAATAGATATTTTTTTATAGTTTTTTAAAATAGGAAGTTCATAAAAAAAATTGAAATTCATCCATACAGCTATATCAAGTTCTTCTTTTTTCAATAATTCCAAGATTTTGTCTTCTGAAGAAAGATAAAAATATACCTTTTTAAAATATGGCTTTTTCCCCCAATATTTTTCATTTCTTGTAAGGCTAATCACCTTTATGTTTTCTAAACCTGCAATTTTTGTATTTTCAATAATCTCAGGATTCATATAAGGTCCTGTTCCAACAGGATGATCAAGAAAATAACTTAATCCATTTTTTTCAATATAATTTTTAGGTAATATCGAACAATTTCTTAGTTTTAATAAAAATGCTGGAAAAATATCTTCAGTTACTATTTTAATCGAATAATCATTTATTTTTTCCATTATAATAATAGATAGGTTGATACCAAAATCAGAAGCAATATCCCGGTTATTAAATAAATTTACCCTTTCAAAAGAATATATGACATCATCAGCAGTCAAAGGTTGCTGATTTGAAAAAAATATATTTTTTTTCAGGTTAAAAATCCATGTTCTATCATCAACATTAATCCAGTTAGAAGCTAATAAGGGGATAATTTTGCCATTATTGTCTATTGTTACAAGACTTTCAAAGATATGCTGATTTATCGAAAGATTATTTGTTCTATTGTATTTATAAGGATCCAAAGATATGTTAAAATAATTAGTACCTATTTTTAAAACGGCAATTGAAGATGAAATGCTAAAACTAAACAAAGTAAGAAAAATTAAAATAAATGGTATATAAATAATAAATAATTTTTTAAAAATCATTGTATTTTCTATAATTGAAGCATTATTTATAAAATAATACCCAATTTCATTTTAAGATAATAGAAAAAAAAAGCAAATTTACCTTTTTAACTTTGTTTTTAATTCACTGACAGTTACTCCATATTTTTCAACAAATTCTTTTAATGGAATATCTTCTGGTGCATCCTCCGGTAAACCAAAAAGTATTTTTAATTCTTTAACTGAAATATTTAGAGCTTTTGCTATCTGATTTAAAGTCATTGAACCTTTTATTTCAAAACCAGCTGGTACTGCAAGCTCTTTTATACTTTGATCAATATTATTAGATTGAATTATAACTGTTTCTTTCATAATAGGAATTGCAAGACCTTTTATTGGAAGTAGTGTTCCAGCTAAGAAGACTGCTAAAAACAATGATATTGAGATTATTCCAATTATAAGAGGATTTAGTTTTTTCCCGAATGTCTTTAATTTTAATGTTTCTTTTTTTGTTGGGCAGGTATTTATGCATTCAAAACAGTTGATACACTCTGCTGATTTTACCTTTTCACTCCCCATTACATCAATGTTTACCGGACAAACATTATTGCATTTTTTACATGAAATGCATGTGTCTTTATCTCTTGTTATTGTATTTATATTAAATACTCTGATAATTCCCAAAAATGCTCCAAGCGGGCAGGCATATTTACAGAAAAATCTATCTATGAAAAAAGAGCCAGCTATCACGGCTATCAATACGATGAAACCACCAAGAAATTCAGCTAAAATCTCAGAAAACCCTGAGAAAATATGACCATAAGTTGCCCATGGATCAAAAGGGCGAATTATTAAGGATGCAGTTTTATATGTGAAAAATAGAATTAAAACAAGAAGAGGATATTTAATTAATCTTAATATTTTATCTATTTTGGGATTAATAACAATCCTTTTTTTTATTATTTTAGATCCTATCCATCTTACTGCTCCCTGCAATGCACCAAATGAGCAGATCCACCCACAAAAAACTCTTCCAAAAAATATTCCAAGAAATAGTGTTATAGCAAGAAGAACAATATTACCAGCTGTTACCTTAGATATAAAAGTCGATGAAGAAATAAATTTATAAAGGGTTTCGAGTCCGCCAAAAGGGCAGATAAAGTCAACAGATGGGAAATATGATGTCTTAGAATGAAGAAAAATTATAATGGTTGAGGCAACAAGAAAAAATGCCAAAAAAATTTTTCTTAAAATGCTTGTGGCTTTTTCTTTCATATTTTTTATTTACTCCTTTATAAATATTTTTTACTATTTTAATAC
>JBKBTB010000251.1:0-2766 GCA_046291015.1 Exilispira sp.
ATTAGAAAGACAAGAAATAAAATTAATAAAAAAATTAAAAGTAATGCTGAAAAATTTAAAAAAGATTTAAATATTCTATCTTTCATCTTCGTAGCTTCCCTATAAATTTCTAAAAGATAAGTTTCTATATTTTATTAAGAATTTGTTAAATTTTTGTTAAGTTATTAAAATGGGATATAATTGATTTATTTATTGATTGAATTTGAATATTGAACTTTACCATCAGATATTTTTTTATCGATAAAATTTATTTATTTATTAATTTAATTATATAAACATTTAATTAAAAAAAATGGGTTGTCACTTTAATTTAGAGCGACAACCCTAAATGAATTAAAATTTTGTTAATTATTGATTTTTAATATTATAACTGATTATTTTAAAACTGGTACTCCATTATAAGTAACCTTCTTTAGTTGAGCTTCTGCTTTTTTAACTGCTGTGGCAGGAAGAGGAGCATAACCAAGTTCTTTTGCATATTTCTGTCCATCATGTATCATCCACCACAAAAGATCAAGCATTGCTTTGACTTTTTCTATACTTCTATTGTTGTAATTCTGTTCTGCATATAAAATTATCCATGTGAAGGAACTTATTGGGTATCCATTTTTAGCCGATGTATTTGTTAATGAAACCTTAGTATCATCAGCAATGCTAACATCTGCTGATGCAGAAACAGAATCAAGATTTGGCTCTATGAAATTTCCAGAAGAATTCTGAACAGAGGCATATTTAATATTATTCTGGATAGCATAGACAAGTTCAACATATCCAATAGCACCAGGTGTTTGTGTAACAAAACCGGCAACTCCAGGATTTCCTTTCTGCCCAATTGTTGCCTGACTCCAGTTCAATGATTTACCTGTACCAAGTGTAGAAGCCCAACTTGTACTTACTTTAGTTAAGTATTCTGAAAAAATGTAAGTTGTTCCACTTCCATCAGTTCTTCTTGTAACGATTATTTGAATATTTGGTAATTTAACATTAGGATTAACCTTTGCGATTTCTTTATCATTCCATTTTGTTATTTGACCCATAAATATTTTAGCAATTAAATCACCGGTTAATCTAATATTTGGATTTCCAGGTAAATTATAAATAACAACTACAGCACCAAGACAGGTAGGGAAATGTAAAATAGGGTTTTGCGCAAGTTTTTCTTCTTCAGCTGTCATAGGAGCATCAGTAGCTCCGAAGTCCATTGTTTTATCTGTAAGCCCTTTGATACCGCCACCAGAACCGATTCCCTGATAATTTACCTTAACACCTTTCAATTGAAAATATATATCGAATAGTTTTGAATAAAATGGTTGTGGAAATGTCGCTCCACCAGCTGTTATTTCGATATTGGATTGGGCTGATAAATTGCTAAATGTAATTACTAATAAAATTGAAAGAAATAAAAAGATAATAGATTTCTTATTCATATAATGAGTCCTCCTTCTCCACTTAAAGTAAAATGTTTATTTGTTTAGATTTATTAAAAGGAATATTATTTTTTTGTTAATTTTTTGTTAAGTGATAATATATCAAAAGATTAAATAATTTGGAGAAAATAATATTTTTGAAAAGTTCTGAATATTTATATAGTTAGAAAAATAATTAAATATATTCAATTTGTTAAAATTAATCTTTAATTTAAATATTTTCTCTTAAAGTTACAATAAATTTTGAGCCTTTATAAGGAGAACTAATTACATCTATAGAGCCTCCAAGATTGTCAATGGCTTTTTTAACTATTGAAAGGCCAAGTCCAGTACCACCTTTTTGCCTGCTTCTACTTTTGTCGACACAATAAAAAGGCTCAAAAATTTTTGTAATTTCACCCGCTTCTATACCTATCCCGGTATCTTCTACTATAAATTGAATTTCATTCTCAACTTTATTAATATAAATCTTGACATAACCTTTTTCAGTATATTTTATAGCATTATCTATAAGGTTAATGGCTATTTGTTCAAATAAGTCTTTATCAGTATTGAAAAATAATCTTTGATCCTTATTTTCAAAAACTAAATCGATATTCTTTTTAGAAGCTGCTTCTGAAAACAAAAGTATTATCTCATTTAATAGATTAACAATTTCAAATTTTATTGGATTTAAATTCCTCTTATAGTGCATCCTTTCAAGTTCAATTATATCATTTGTTAGAAGTATAAGACGGCTTGTATTTCTTTTAGCAATTTCAGAGTATGAAAGTATTTCCTGTAGATTTTTATCCTGTGCTTCAATAATAATCTGTTCTAAAAAGCCATTTATGGATGTAAGTGGTGTTTTAAGTTCATGGGTAATTGCAGAAAAAATTCCTTTTTTAAGTTCAAAATATTTTTTTGCTTCGCTTATATCGGTAAATATTATAAAAATAGAATCTATAAGGCTTAAATGAATTATCCTCATTAAAAATAGATAGTCGCCAAATTCAACTTCAGATAATATTTTATCTTTATTTTCTATAACATTTTGAATTTTATTATTAATATCTGAGTTAATAAAAATTTCCCAGAAATGTTTTTCTTTATATTTATCCTGAAATTTGTCTGGAATAAAAATTTTTCTTCCTATTTTATTAGAAAAAAGACATTCACCTTGATTTGAGAATATAAATACTGGTTCATCAAAGCTTTCAAAAATATTTGAAATGATATCCATTTCTGTCTTTATCATTTTGTCTTTAGCCTCTAAAATACAGGAAGAAAGAAAGCTTTCTATTTTGTTTCTAATCTTTTTACTATAAAAAAAGATGTTGTTTTGACTGGATACAGTTAT
>JBKBTB010000252.1:0-2764 GCA_046291015.1 Exilispira sp.
AGTTCCATTTTTTATTCTTGGAACAGTGCTACTTTCAACACTTTTAACCTGGATTTATAATAACACGAATAGAAGTATATTTGCCTGTTTAATTTTCCACACAATGGGAAATCTTTCCCACTATATATTCCCAGTTATGGAATCAAGAATTTCTGCGCTTTTTTCATTAATTTTTAATCTTATAGCAACAATTATTATTATTGTTATATCTGGAGCAAAAAAATTTATTAGGCAATGAATGAAAATAATTTTTTAAAATAATAGGAAAAAGAATAATTAAGGAAAAAATATGGAAAATATATTTACAAAAGATAAGAAAAAATTTTTTTCAATCTTATTCGATACATTTATAATGTTTTTGCTGTTAGCTTTTTTTCTTCTTTATAATGCTAAGGGTATAAGAATTGCTGGCGGATGGATCACGACAATTTATCTTACATTTTTCTACTTTATGCTTCGATTCACCAACAGGATAAGCCATTTCAGGAAATTCCTGTTCATTGCAGGTGCCTTTTGTTTTTTTCCATCATTCATAGCATTGCTTATTGAATCAAGAGGTTCAATGGCTCTTCAATATAAGGATATATTTTTAAATGAAACGCCATTCTGTCATATTGTAACACCAATGATAATTTTTCCATATATTTTTGAAAAAGTTTTAATCTTTCCTGCCCGGCTAACCGGTCACTTCGCATCATTTTATTCAATGCTTGCAATAATCTTTATATCAATATTAACTTTAGGAAGAGGCTGGTGTTCATGGGTTTGTTTTTATGGAGGATGGGATGAATCATTCTCATTAATTTCAAAAAAACCGTTAATAAAACTTGAAGATAAAGAAAAAAAGGTTAGATTTTTTAATTTTGTAATTCTATTTGTCGTTATGCTTGGATCTCTTGCAACATTTTCTGTAATATTCTGTCAGTGGCTTTGCCCATGGAAATTGATTACAGAATATGAACCAATAATTAATGCAAGTACATTTTTCGCATTTATAACAAGCGTTTTAATTTTTTCAACAACTGTAATAGCATTTTCTTTTCTTACAAAAAAGAGAGTTCAATGTATGAGTTTTTGCCCATTTGGTGCTTTAATATCTATCTTAAATAAGATTTCATTATTTAAGGTTAAAATAGATAAAGATAAATGTACTGGTTGTGGTAAATGTGCAGATTCCTGTTCTGTAATGTCAATAGATGAGAATTCTATTACTAAAAATAAAGAAAAAGATTTTAATATATTCTTAACCTGTACAAAATGTGGAAATTGCATTGAAAAATGCCCGGCAAAGGCAATTGATTATGATTTTTCATTTTCAAAACTTTTTCAAACAAATATGGATTTTAAATATATATCAATTTTTAATTCTTCTCAAAAACCTGCAGGTGGTAATATAACAAAAAATAATGTGGCTAAAGTATCTCAGGGTAAGATAGCTAATAGTCTTATACTATTCTCCGGGTGGCTTTTAGGAAGCATTGTAATGGGTGGGTTTATGGTAGATACAGTTTCAAGAATATTAAATCTAATAATAAAAGGTTCCTTTTTTATAAGATAATTCTATAATATGGTATAATTTTGCAAGTTTTTAGATAAATTTTATAAATTTAAAAGTTGGGAGTAAATCTTTTATGAAAGATTACAGAAAACTATTAAATAAAATATTTAATTTTGTTTTAATTTTTATTGCATTTATAATTGTTTTTTCAATCCCGGCATGGTTTATTTTTTCTGCTGGTTTGATAGAGCCTTTTTTTGATAAAATTCTAAAAGTAAGGGTAGATCCTTCAACCTCTGGTGGGATTATTATTTGTAGATTTTACGATGATCCTTATGATGATTATGGAGATGGAACTTATCAATATCCACTTCATGAATATTTTACTGAAAGTAATATATGCGACATAATAAGTTATGAAGTTTATAGACCCTTAATCGACAGTTCAGTAAGCGATCCTATCGCTTTCTGGCAGGTTGCTGTCACTTTTTCTAAATTTATAAACCCCTTTCAAAATGAAGGAGAATATTCAAATATTCAGATCGCGATCTACATTGACATAGATAAGACTGAAAATGGCTCAAATTCAACTTTTTATGAAAATGCCGAATATGTAGAATTTCCAGAGGATTATGCACCGGATATTATGATTCTTGCAAATGGATTAAAAAAAGATACTGCTAAATTATTTTACAGATCGGATATAGTTAAAAAATATAATTTAGATAGCATTAATAAAAATACTGATAATTTTAAAAGTTATGAAAAAGAATATGCTAAAGATATTAAAGCCATTTTTGTAAAAGAGCAAAATAAGATTTATTTTCAAATACCTCTTGACAATAAATTTATTCAGAAAGTGCTTGATGGCAGGCAAACATATCACTGGGTTTTTTCTGGATTTTATGATCCTTTTGGAAGTGGTGGATGGATGAATGTCAAAGAGAATCAGAGTATAAGAGCCGCTGGTGGATTAAAATGGGGAAGTGGTCCAAAGATTTTTGATTTAATAACTCCATCAGGATTTGACCAGAAATTTTTATTAAGTGAGTCAAATGCATCAATAAACGGTCTTGTTGTGATACCACCATTGATTTCTAATCATTTTAATCCATCGATAAGTTATCTAAAAGAAGGTAAAATTATAGATAAAAAAAGGAATAATTTTAAAGATACAGACCCAGAAAAACTATCTGATTCTAAAAACCAATCAAATATAGATAAACAGAAAAAAATTGAAGAGCTTATTAAAAAGATAGAAGAAGA
>JBKBTB010000026.1:0-13905 GCA_046291015.1 Exilispira sp.
TAATTCACCCCCTGCACTTCCAAATATCCCAAAACCAGTATATATTAAAGAAAATAAAGAATTTCCCTGAACAATTTTTTCTTTTGGTATTATATCCAATATTGATGAGCGAGCAGCAGGATTGAAAAATGCAGCACAAATACCGGCGATGATACCTGCCAAAAAAACCTTCCATATTTTTAAAAGATGCATAAATGCAAAAATCGCAACTTCAGCAATGAATATACCATTTATAACATCCATAAAAACTATTATCCATTTTCTATCTGCCCTAACTACTAAAACGTCCGCAAAAGGCGAAATGGCAAGTCTTGGAATCATCGAAGTAGCCATCAGTGTTCCCATAAGGGCAGATGAACCTGTTGTCGCAAAAACCCAAAAACCAAGAGCTATTTAATAAAAAGCATCCCCTATTGCTGAAACAAGTTGACCCTATCAGAGCAAGAAAATATTTTTGTTTTATACACTAATTTTATTACTATTAGAATTCATAAAATTCCCTTTTAATAAGATTAATTAAAAATATAATACATATAATTTATCTGTTAATAAATATAGTCAAAGTATAATACAAAAAATTTAATATTATAAACAAATTAATTAAAAATATTAAGTATATGATTAATTTTATTTTTTTCTTGCTTCTCATAAATTACCATCAATTCTCCAAAAAAGATGATTTGCAGTAAAACAATTTTGAAAACTGCTATCAGGTAAAAAACCTTAAAGTGAATAAATTCTATCTTTCAACAAAGATTCGGATTATTTTTAAAAAAATGATAAAACCTTATTTCGTAATATTCTTCAGTGAAAGCTTTTACTGCTTTTTTAATATCACTAAAAAAATTATCTATAAATGAATAAGGTATTATAGAATTTTTAAGAATAAATGAATAATTATAAATTCTAACATCAGGAAAAGTAAAGTATATCTTTTTGCTCTTTTTTCTTTTTTAAATCTTTTTCTACAAATATTTTTTGACCCGTTTTCGGATCTTTTTCAAGATAATATTGCAAAGCTGCATATGTAAGGGGAAGTGGTGTAAAAATCTGAACCTGATTTTTGTCTATAAAATAGTATTTATCTAGCTCATATTTCATTTTTTCCATATTCTGCAATTTACACCCTGGATAAGCTGCAATAAGATAAAAACTTATAAATTTGTTTTGAATATAGCTTTTTTTTCCATTTTTTAATTCTTTGCCTTTCTTTTTTATTTGATTTTTAAGTTTTTCTATAACATAGGAATAAAGTTGCAAAAATTTTATTAATATTTTATTTGCTGGTTTACCCATAAGCTTTAAAATCTCATTTTCTGTATGCTCAGGCGCAATTTTGAATTGACCACTTGTAAATTCATTTAAAAGCCTGGTTAAAAAAACTTTACCAGAGAATTTATCCAGTAAAATCAAGTCATATCGAATTCCAGAGGCTATGAAAATCTTTTTTATAAAAGGAATTTTCTTTATTTCTTCCAATAATTTTAAGTATTTTATATGATTTACTTCAAGAAATTTGCAAGGATCCGGGTAAAGGCAGCTTTGTCTTGCACAACTTCCTGCAATGTCAAATTTTTTGCATTTGACTTCATACATATTTGCAGTAGGTCCACCAACATCTTTTATAATTCCATTAAAATGCTTTAATTTAATAAAATTATTTATTTCTTTTATTATTGACTGGCTTGATCGGGATATTACTTTTTTCCCTTGATGAATCGATATACTACAGAAATTACATCCACCAAAACATCCTCTGTGACTTGTAATTGAAAAAGGGATCGTATCCAGTGCTATTATTTTGCCTTCCTTTTTCAAAAAAGGATGAGCATCATGGTTAAATCCAAGCTCATAAATTTTGTCAAGTTCTTTCTGAGAAAGGCTTTTTGATGGAGGATTATGTATTAAAAATCTATCATTGTGTCTTTGAACAAGGGCAATTTTCTTGTAAACTTTACTCTTATCAGTGTTATTATTTTCATCACTATTATAATATTCATTATTGTTACAATTGTTTTCATTATTTTCGCAATTATATTGACCATAAACATTGATATATTCAAAAAATTTTAGCTGACTTTGAGCAAATGATTCCCTGTTAACGGAAACTTCTTCATATGATGGTATCTCAATACAATCTTTTGGTTTAACATTATCGACATAGCAGATACCATCAATTTTAGAAAGCATTTCTTTAAATTCATGATTATTTTTTTTAATTATCTTTTTTATATTTTTATCATTTGATTTTTTTATAATTTCAGAGATAAAGTTTGCAATTTCTAAAATAGTTTTTTCAGCCATTCCATATACTAAAATATCTGCTTTTGAATCAAATAAAATAGATCTTCTGATCTTATTATCCCAGAAATCATAATGTGCAATTCTTCGAGTGCTTGCTTCAATCCCTCCAATTATAATGGGAACGGTGTTTTTATAAGCCCTTCTGATGAGATTTGTATAGACTATTGTTGCTCTATCTGGTCTTCTATTATTAATACCGCCAGGGGTTAAATCATCGGATTTTCGTTTTTTCAAAAGAGCCGTATAATTAGCGACCATTGAATCAATGCTTCCAGCAGTAACTCCCCAGAATAGTTCTGGTTCGCCAAGTCTGGTAATGTCTTCTAAGCTATTAACATCGGGTTGGGGTATTATTCCAACATTATATCCTTTCGATTCGAGTAATCTTGCCAGAAGAGCAACACCAATAAATGGAGAGTCTATATATGTATCTCCAGTAACAAAGATTATATCAAGCCGTAAAATACCATTTTTTATAAGTTCTTCTTTAGTAATTGGTATAAATTTATATGGATAATCCTTCATGTTAATACCAGAAATTTATATTAATATTTCAATTTCAAATATGGTAAATTTTCTTTTAATCCTTCTATAAAAACTCTGTTTGCTTCGAAATCTCCGTATGTTACCCTTATCGCCTGTTCATAACCAAATTGCTTTGTAGGTCTTACAACAATTCCTTTATAAAGTAAATTTTCAGTTATTTTTTCAACATCAATTGTTTTTATAAAGACAAAATTACCAAAACCTTTTATATAATCTATGTTCATCTTATCGAGTTCATTATAGATAAAATTTCTTCCTTCTCTTACAAGATTTATTGTCCTTTCGACAAATTTATCATCATCAAGACTTGCAATTGCAGCAAGTTCGGTAAGCGAACTAACGGTAAATGGTTTTAATACTTTTAATATACTATCTATAATTTGCTTTCTGGCAAAAGCATAACCAACTCTCATTCCTGCTAAGGCATATATTTTAGAAAAAGTTCTGATTAAAATGATATTTTTATCATTTAGTTCTGGAATAAGATTACCATAATGTAAAGAACTATCATTGAATTCAATATATGCTTCATCGAGGCACAAAATTTGATCATCCCTTAAATTTTCAAGAAGTTTTTCAAGCTGACTTTTTGTTATAATTGTCCCTGTAGGGTTGTTTGGTGAAACAACGACAATGATTTTTGTTTTTATATTGTTTTTCTTTAATATTTCATCAATATTGTAAGTAAAATCTTCATTTAAGTCATAACTATCCAGATTTAAGTTCATAAATTTTGCAAGCACCTTATATAACATAAAAGATGGGGTTGGCACCAGAATTCTTTCATCAAGCTCAACAAAAGCTGTATATAGCATTGATATTATTTCTGATGAACCAGCTCCAACAATAATATTTTCTGTAGATAGATTGAATTTTTCCGAAAGTTTTTCTCTTAATTTTGAACATAATGTGTCTGGATATATATGAATATCTTTTGATCCTTTTAATATAGCCTCTATTGCTTTTTGAGATGGACCAAGATAATTTTCATTGGAAGCCAGTGGATAGATTTTTCTTATATTTTTTTCTTTTAATAAGTCTTCTGGTGGCCTTCCAGATTTATAAGTAAAAGATGATTCGAGATGTTTTCTTTCAAGCATAAAAAACTCCTGAAAATAATTATTTTAATAAAAATATTTTAATAAAAATCAGTTTTATATATTTCTGAAGATATATTTATGTAATCGTTATATAATTTAAATAGACTACTATTTGTATAAATTTCTTCCTTTTTATCATTATAATAAAAAAGTGAAAAATTTTGCTGATCCATCTGTAAATAAACACAGCGTTTATGTGTTGGTTTTAAACCTTTATAAATTTCAAATGGAAAGGTTGAAATCAAAAACTTAAAATCAAAAATAGGTTTAAATACAAGATTTGTATCATATAAACCAAGATAATTTTCAAATAGATTTTTATTATTTATTAAAAAAAGATCTTCCGGGAAATAAAGCCAGATAAATGTTTTATCCAAAATTTGATATTTTGTTTTTATTGAAAAAAAAAGCAAATTTTCTTTATTACTGGCTTTGCATTTATCTATAAGCCTTTTAAGAAAAAGATTATTTTCAAAACAAAAATCTCTAAAAACAAGAAGAAGTCCAAATCTGGAAATATAATAATTAATTAGCTGGCAGGGTATTTTATCTTCAACAATTTCTACAAGTTGTAATTTTTTGTTTTTACATTCATTGGCAATAGGAAGTATGTAAAGATTTAGAGTATTATTCAATAAGAAATTAATTTTATCAATTTGAAAATTCTTCTTAAACTCATTATATGGCATCGAGGTTATATGGATAAATGAGTTGGTTGTTTTCTTTACATCTACAATATAAAATTGATCTATAAGTCCTATGTCTGATATTTGTTTGGATGATGAGTGAGAAAAAAAAGTTTTATCGCTAACAAGAGCGACTTTTCCTTCAAAGCTTATTACTTCGGAAATATTTATTTTTTCATAATATGAAATCATCTGTTATCAAATACTCTCTTTCGCAATATTTGCAACGATATTGTTTTTTTATTTCATCAACAAGATAAAATTCTGTTTCCATTTTTTCTTTATTGCAGATACAATTTGGATTTTTGCATTTTATAATGTTTTTTAAAAATGCGGGAATACTTATCTTTCTTTTTTCAACAACTTTTGAATCTTTTATAATATTGATAGTAGCTCCGGGCGCTAAAAGAGCAAGTTTGTCTGTTTCATCCTTTACCAGAAATTTATTTTCATATTTTATTAGATCTTTTTTGCCTAGCTTTGATGATTCAAGATTCATACCGATAGCAACAAAATCTTTTGAACTTACTCCAATAATTTTTAATACATTTAATGCAGTTCCAGAAGGCAGATGATCTATTACTGTACCATTTTCTATTCTATAAACTTTATAAATATCTTTCATGATTTTCTCCTTTTAAGGTTTTTATTTTTATTAAAAATTTGTTTTTTTTAAACATTATTTGTTTTTTTGATATTTAAATCTAATAATCTTTTCATGTTTAATTTTAATTAATTTACTTATTAAATCAAATTTGTCTATTAAACATTACTATCTTGAATTATTCTATATAAACCACAATGATTTAATAAATATTTCCAGCTAAAATTCCTAATAGCGCCGCTCTTGTATATACACCATTTTTTGCCTGATAAAAATATTTGGCTCTATTATCATTATCAACTTCTGGATCTATCTCATTTACTCTTGGAAGGGGATGAAGTATTATTGTATCTTTAGAGAGGAATTCAATATTTTTCAAAGAAATTTCATATGATCCAGCAACTTTTTCATATTCTACAGGATCTGCAAATCTTTCTCTTTGAATTCTAGTGCAATAAAGAACATCAAGTTCTTTACCTATACTGGTAAAATCTTCAACAATATGATACTTTATCTTTTTTGATTCAAGATAATCGATATAATAAGATGGTAATTGTAATATAGTTGGACTTATAAGAAAAAGTTCGACACTGTAATAAGATAAAGCCATTGCAAGAGAGTGAATAGTTCTACCAAATCTTAAATCCCCCATAAGTCCTATTTTGAGTTTTTCAATATTACCTTTTAATTCATATATGGTGAAAAGATCTAAAAATGTCTGAGTTGGATGTTGATTTGCTCCATCTCCTGCATTTATGACCGGAGCATTTGCTACTTCAGCCGCTCTTCTTGCTGCACCTTCAATGCTATGTCGCATCACTATAATATCTGCATATTGATCTATTGTCTTTATAGTGTCAGAAAGGCTTTCTCCTTTAGAAGTAGATGATGTGGTAGCAGATGAAAAACCGATCATTGATGCACCAGTCAATGCTATTGCCGTATCAAAGGAAAGCTTTGTTCTGGTTGATGGCTCAAAAAAAAGGGAAGCGACAACCATTCCTTTACAGGAATTTTGCCACTTCCCTTCCTTTACTTCTTTTGTTTTTATTAAGAGAAAATCTAAAAATTCCCGATCAAGATCCCGAAGTGATATAATGTCTAAACCCTTATACTTCATATTAATCTCCTAAATCTATTTCTTAAAAAAAACATTAAAAATAGATAATGTCAATATATAGAATTTATTAAATATTATAAGTAATTTTCTAAATGAAAAAAAAATTGATCAAAGGTAACTAAGATAATAATTATTTAATTGCATTTTTATTATTTGTTTGCATTTTAATAGTTGAATTTTGTAAGAGCAATTATGTTATTTTAATTAAAGGATGGCAAGATTTTTCAAACTATATAAAATAAATTTTTTAATAAAATTTTATTATGGAAGAAATATAAATATAAAAAAAATCTTTTTAGAGTTTAGAAAACCGATTAAAATATTTTGGAGGGATAATGATAATACTGGATGGAAATCTTAAATTTAAAGATTACAAAAGGATTGTATATGATTTTGAAAAATGTCGGATAGATGAAAAAACATTAAATAAAATAGAAGAAAATAGAACTGTAATAGAAGATATAATTAATTCTAAAAAAGTTATTTATGGCATAAATACCGGTTTTGGAGTTCTTGCTTCGACTACTATTTCAAAGGAAAATCTTGAAAATCTGCAGTATAATCTAATTCGTTCACATTCTGTTGGTTTTGGAGAACCTGCACCATATCATATAGTTAGAGGAACAATTTTATTAAGAATAAACTCACTTTTACAGGCAGTTTCAGGGATAAGAAGAAAAACAATAGAGACTTTGTGTGAAGCACTAAATAAAATGATTTATCCTTTTGTCCCTCAAAAGGGTTCATTGGGAGCTTCGGGAGATCTGGCTCCACTTTCTCATATAATTTTAGCACTTATGGGTGAAGGTGAATGTATTGTGGATGGTATTAGAAAGCCTTCATATGATATACTTAAAGAAAAAAATATTGAACCTCTTAAGCTTAATGCAAAGGAAGGACTTGCTCTTATAAATGGTACCCCATATATGACTTCATGGTACTTACACAGCATATTTGAAGCAGAAAAGATCTTCTTCTGGGCAAATTTTTGCGCTGGTTTTACCATAGAAAATTTAAATGCGACTTTAACCCCTTTTAAGTCTGATATCAGCAAAGTTAGACCCCATAAAGGGCAAATCGATACTTCAAATTTAATTTATGAGTTATTTAAAGATTCTAACAGGATATTATCACATAAAAATTGTCAAAAGGTTCAGGATGCATATTCTTTACGATGTACACCTCAGGTCCATGGGGCTGTGTTAAATGCAATTTATGATTGTCTGAATGTTGCAAAAGTTGAAATGAACTCTGCTACAGACAATCCACTTATTTTTTCAAAAGACAAAATTTTTTCTCAGGGGAATTTTCACGGAGAGATTTTAGCATTATATTCTGATTTTCTTTCAATTGCATTAAGTGAACTTGGATCAATTTCAGAAAGAAGGATTGAAAGACTATTAAATCCAGCGCTTTCAGGACTTCCAGGATTTTTAACAGATGATGCCGGACTTCAATCTGGTCTAATGATAACACAATATACTGCAGCGGCACTTGTTTCCGAAAATAAAGTTTTATCTCATCCAGCTTCTGTTGACTCTATCCCTGTTTCTGCAAATCAAGAAGATCATGTTTCAATGGGCGCAAATGCTGTATTGAAGCTTAATAAAATTGTCGAGAATCTGTATGCTATTCTTGCTACGGAACTTTTAGCAAATCTTTTTGCAAAAAGATTTTACAAAGAGGATTATGCAAAGATTACAGACTATATTGTTAAATTTATAAAAGAAAATATTGACATACAATATAAAGATCATCCTTTTTATAGAGATATTGAAAAGCTTATTTTTATTATGAAAGATGATAAATTTTTTAATGGAATTAAAAAAGAATTTAATATTACTTCTATAATTGAATGATTAATTTTTAAAAATGATTAATATTAAATTTGATTTTTAAAAAAATTATACAAAAAATAATAAAAGAAGGGATAAATGAAAACTATTGTTATAGTGCCATCAAGACTTGCATCAACTCGTTTAGCAGAAAAACCTTTAGCAATGCTTCATGGTAAAGAAATGATAAGATGGATATATGATAATCTCAAAGATTCGCAAAAATATGATCTATTCTTTGCTGTCGATTGTGAAAAACTGATAAATTTTTGTAGTAAATATTCTATTCCCGCAATATTTACAGATCCAGACTTGCCATCTGGCACAGACAGGGTTTATTCAGCTTATTGTAAATTAAATAAAGAATATGATTTTATTGTAAATGCACAGGGGGATGAACCATGTATGAAATCTGATTATGTTGAATCATTTATTGATTTTGTATCAAGATATGAAAATTCAGAATTAAGAGATACAATATTTACAATTGTCAGAGAAAGCAATGATATCAATTCATTTAATAATCCAGCACATGTAAAAGCTGTTTGCTCTTCAGATAATCATGCCTTATATTTCTCTAGAAGTCCTATTCCTTATCCAAAAGATAAAGAATTAAAATTAAAATTTTATAAACATTATGGAATTTATGGATATACACCTGTTGTTTTAAGAAAATTTGTAAACCTAAACCAATCATATCTTGAGCAGATGGAAAAACTGGAACAGCTTCGCTGGCTTGAAAATAATGGGAAAATTATCGTACAGAAGGTAGATTTCGATCTTATTTCCATAGATACAAAAGAGGATATAGAATATTTTGAAAGCAAGGTGGCAAAAAATGCATAATTGCGGAAGTATTTCTCTTTTATCAGCTGATTTTAAGGAAAATTCCATTCAACCTCTTTATAAATTCAAAAAACCGTATTTTGAAAACTTAAATATAGAAATACCAATAATATTTGATGAAAGCGAAAGTGCCTTTTTTATAGAGGCAAAGGAATGCGATGATACATTACTTATAAATAATAAAAGTATAGAAAAAACAAAAGTAAAACTTTATAATGGCGATTTAATTACATATAAAAACAATAAATTTAGAATTGAACTTTATGATTTAGAAGAAAAGCTTTCTTTTAATTCTTTCTGGCATGAAAATCTTTATTTAGGAAATTTACCGGTTTTTTCATCCAGAGCATTTGAAAAGCTAATGGAAATAGAAATTCATAAAGCTAAAAGATATAGGTATCCTTTTTCAATAATTTTATTAAGGTTTGCAGATCCAATTTTAAATAAAGACAAGGATATAGAAAAGATAATTTGTGAAAATATAAGATTTACAGATATGCTATCAAAAATTTCGGATTATGAATATTTACTATATCTATTGCAGGTTAAACAGGATAATATTTTGAAAATTATTGAAAAAATTAAAAGATTGCTTTATGAAATTCTCGAGATAAATATAGAATTCGCCAGTGGAATAGAATTCAAAGAAGAATTCAACTCTTTCAGCCAGATTGTTGTTGAACTTTACAGGTAGTAATAAAATTTATCTTAATATAAGATTTTTTAAATATTCAACAAGAAAATCAGAAATATTTTTATCTTCAAAAGAAAAAGAAAGATCATCATTAAACTCAATTGATTTTTCAGTGTTTTTCCTATCTGAAATAGCATAGGAACCAGTAATTATTATATTGTCAATAATCATCAATTTATGATGCATATAGTAGTCATTTCTATCTAAATAAACATTAAAATTGTTATTTAAAAAAGTATTATAGATTGAGTACTTAGAATAAGCATTTCTCTTTTCTAAAATTCCAAAGAAGAATAATTTTTTACTTTCAACATTTTTAATTATAATATTCGCAATATTTTGATTTGTGAAAGTGGAATATGCAAAAACTATTCTTGATTTTGAACTATCTATAAGATTTGATATATAGTCATTTATATTATAATAAGGGCTATTAGCAAAATAAAAGGTAATACCATCAATTAATTGTGGTTTTTTCATCAACTCAGTGTTTTTACCATAAGCAAGATAATCAAAATAATTTTCAAACATCTTTGCTATTTTTTCATTTCTAATAAAATAAAAATCATTATTATTAACATATATGCAGGATACAGAAAGATTCATTGAGCCTAATGCTACAATTTTCTCATCAAAAATTATTATTTTATGATGCATAAGATTTTTTGATCTGTAATTAACAAGCCAATTTTGAAATTGAAATATTTTTAATGCTTGCCCGGGAGTATTTTTCAAATCACATATTATCTTTATTCTAACATTTCTTTTTGATGCTTCTATTAATGCTTCTATAATATTGGCATTATCAAAGTCAAATGCCATTATAGTTATTGATTTTGATGAATTGTTAATATTTTTTATAATTTCTCTTTCAATTATAGATTCACCAAAATTGTATTTTTCTGGTTCTGTAAGATATAGATCAATATAGCCATTTTCCGATATTATTGGGAAAATGGTAGTATTTTCTGAAAAAAGATTAAATGATAATGAGATTGTATAGATTAAAAAAATTATGAAAGATAAAGCTTTACTATTTTTACCTGTTTTCATATATTAATTATTCGTCTTTATAGGGCAAATTTTTTCAATCATAAAAGGTTGATTTTAATAATTTTAATGCATCTTCTAAAATATTTAATTCAATATCAACATTATTATGATGAAATTTTCTAATTAATTCGCAGGAAAAATTTATTATTTTTTCTTCAATCAAATTATAAAAATAATTAGTCCTTATTTTTTTTAATTTATTTTTAACCTGATCCTTCAGGTAAAAAAAAATTAAAAAATCAAAGAGAGTTTCTTTCAAAAAAATAATAATCTTCTGATATTCGTCATCTGATAGATTTTTAGCAATACTCTCATTTTCCATAATTTTTGCTATAATTTTATCGTAATCGAGATTTTTTAACATATGATTATCACCCCTATTTATCCTGCTTTTTTAAGATATTAATTCTTATTTATCTAATTCTTATAAAAAAATTATGTAAAGTCAATAAGTTCTAATATTAACCGAAAAATAATTGTAGGAGAAGTTTTTATGATAAATCAGTTAAAATATATAAAAATAAAAGGCATGAATATTATAATGATTTTATTTTTTTTGTTTATATTTTTTTCTTTCTCTTATACAATTTTGGCTCAAACAAAGGCTTTTTCTATCGCAATTGGCTTTACAACACCTTTTGGTCCAGCTTCTGGTTTTACCTTATCTACCTTGTTTGGAGTAGATTTTGATGAAGCGGTTTTTTATGGATTTGGACTTGATTTTGCAAATGCAAGCTGGGTAATAAATTCAGTCGAAAATACATTTATTTATTTCCCTTTATATGGGGCTCTTCGAGTAAGATTTCCTTTTACTTTGCCTTTTGCATTATATGCTATAATGGGTGTTGGATATAGCTTTTTAATAGATAAAATTACAAATTCAATTGATCAAAGTTCGATGGCTGGTATATTTGGTTCATTTTTCTGGAAAGTAGCCATTGGTTTTGGTTTTATGCTTGGTTCAAAAACAGATGGTATTTTTGAAATACATCTAAGCTCATTTAATTATTCATATTGGGGAAAATCATCTGGGTTCCCTCTGGAGTTAAATTTTGTATGTTTGAGTTTTTATTTTGGTATAAGATTTTTTAAAATGTAAAATAGCAAAGTATAAAAAAATTCGATGCCGGGAAATATAGTAATGTATAATAATCAATTAGATAATAATGGATTAAAAAATACTAAAAAGGTATTTTTTATAGTTGGTGGTGGGATACTTCAAATACCATTTATAGATGAAGTATATTCAAATGGTTATATACCGGCTGTTTTCGATATGAATCCTTTAGCCCCTGCTTTTCAAAAATATCAGGATAATCAAATAATCAAAATTATTATATCCACAAAAGATGAAGAAGGTTGCCTGAATGAGGCTATAAAAATTGGTAAAAAATATGATATTGCTGCAGTTGCAACAGTTGGAACAGATTTTTCAAAAACTGTAGCTAAAATTTCTAATTTTTTTAATCTTGCTGGCAATCCATATGAAGTGGCAGTTAATACAACCAATAAGGGTTTAATGCGAAATTTATTAAAAAAAAATAATGTTAATCAACCTGATTTCGAAATAATTTCAAATTTAAAAGAACTTAAAGATGCAGTTCAAAGATTAAATAAAAATTTTTATGTTATAAAACCTGTTGATAACATGGGTGCAAGAGGGGTTAGTCTGCTTTCAAGATATACAAATAAAATAGAAATGAAAAATATTTTTGATGAAGCATTGCAATTTAGTTCTTCTGGCAAGGTAATAATTGAAGAGTATATAAGAAGCCATGAACTTTCACTGGATGCTATTGTATGTAATGGTAATATAACAATATATGGAATTGCAGATAGATTTATATTAAATCCACCAAATTTTATTGAACTTGGTCATCTTATGCCTTCAATACTACCGGCTGATCTTGTTGAAGCAGGCTGTAAAATCTTTATAGATGGGATAAAAGCACTTGGTATAAAACATGGAGCGGCTAAAGGTGATATAAGAGTTAGATATGAGATTGAAAATGGAAAAAAAATTGCAAAAGCTTATGTTGGGGAGATAGCATCAAGATTATCTGGTGGCTTTATGTCTGCATATACTTTTCCTTATTCCACAGGAATAAATCTTATGAATTTAATGATGCGAGTAGCTCTTGGTGAAAAGGATGTTGAAGCCAGACAAAAGTGGTCTTTTTATTCATGTGAACTCGGTCTTGTTTCCAACTGCGAAGGTATATTAAGATCTATTGATGGAGTATATGAAGCAAAGATGTTGCCATTTATAAAGAATGTTTTTATAATGAAAAATGAGGGAGATAAAATAATCAAAACAAAAAATAATGTTACAAAACTTGCAAATGTCATATCTCAGGCAAAAAGTCCACAGGAAGCTATAATTTCATCAAAGCAGGCATTAAATAAATTAAAAATAATCTTATATTAAAATATAATTATATCAAAATAACAAACTTTTCAAAAGTTTGTAAGCCTCATATATTTCTATAAATTTATCCTTATTTTTAACAAATTGTCCTTCATTATTATCTGTATTTTTAAATATATCAGGATGATATTTCTTAACCAATCTTTTATATGCTCGATTTAACGAATCCTCGTTTAAAGATTTTAAATTCAGATTAAAAATTTTAAGAGCTTCATCTAAAATTTGGGGTTTATTTATTATTTTAATCCCGTTATCAATCGCTCTTTCTATTGAATCCTCATTTTTAATAAAATTTTGATAGCAAAAATAAAAGTTTCTCAATAAATTTTCAGATAAATAATTTGAATTATTGCTATTTTCATTATCCTTTTTTTGGTTTTCATCTTTGATAAATCTTGCATGATATATGCTAAAATATGATTGATATTGAGGAATTTTATCGAAAAATATTAGATCATTTTCAAATATTAATGCAAAATTAAAATCTCTATAAAATTCAAATTGCAATTTATATAATATATTTTTAATTATAAAATTTTTCTGGTACAAATTTTGAAAATATTTTGAATCTATGAAATTTAAATTAATTTCTTTGCTTACAAAAGAAAATAAGTTGTAATACTTAAAAGGAGAAAATTGATTTAAAATATAAATCTTTATCTTTTTATAAAGATACTTATATGCTTCAA
>JBKBTB010000253.1:0-2760 GCA_046291015.1 Exilispira sp.
CATCTGCAGTCAATGCGGTAAAATCTATCCAATTGAAAAAGAAAGGTATCTATGCGATGAATGTAGTAAAAATCAACTTTCTGGAAAACCATTATCTGGAATTTTACTTACAGAATTTAGCTCTTCTTTTGCCGAAAATTTTCTTGAAAATTTGAACCTTAAAAAAAATTATTTAAAAAAAAGCATCGAAAAAATATCAAGCAAATTTTTAAATAAAGATAAAAATAATATTATTTACAATATTAAGCCAATTTTTCCTTTTGATAACTTACCAGATTTACCTGTTGGTAACACTCCTTTATTATACTCAGAAAGATTTGCAAAAATTCTTGAAATAGATGATTTATATCTTAAATGGGAAGGAGCTAATTTGTCTGGCTCATTTAAGGATAGGGCTTCTATTTTAGTTTCTGCTGTTGCCAAAAAATTTGATCAGGAAAATATTGTTGTAGCATCTACTGGTAATGCTGCATCTTCGATGGCTGCAATAGGGGCAGCCAATAATCAAAATATTTACATCTTTGCTCCATCTTCAGCACCTTCAGGTAAACTTGCTCAAATATTACAATATGGAGCAAAATTATTTTTAATAGATGGGACATATGATGATGCCTTTGAACTTTCGATGCAATTTGCCAGAGAGACAGGTTTTTTAAGCAGAAATACCGGCTTTAATCCATTTACAATTGAAGGGAAAAAATCTGTTGCATATGAACTTTTGATAAAAAATGATAATAATAACTATCTATGTACTTTTGATATAATCCTTGTACCGGTTGGAGATGGAGTTATTATAAGTGGAGTTATCAAAGGATTTTTAGAATTAAAAAAACTTGGTATAATTGATAAACTTCCGACTGTCATTGGAGTCCAGGCAGAAGGTAGCAGTTATATATACAATGCTTTTACAGACGGAATTTTCGAAGAAAATTACAGTTCAAAAACAATTGCTGATTCAATAAGCGTAAATAGTCCAAGATGCGGTTATCTGGCAGTTGATTTAGTAAAAAAAACTGGTGGGTTTTTCATTAAAGTAAAAGATTATGATATTTTGATAGCCCAGCATTTACTGGCAAAAAACACTGGAATCTTTTCTGAACCATCTTCTGCAGCTACAATTGCGGCTATCTTAAAGGATAATAAAATATTTAAATGGAAAAAAGTTGTTGCATTAATAACAGGTCATGGACTAAAAGATATAAATAGTGCATTACAAATAATTCAAAAACCAGAACCTGTTAAAAATAATTTCAATGCAGTTATGGACTTTTATAAAAAAATAATTAAATAAGAAAATAGAAAAGATAAAAAAAATGAAAAAGAAAATAATTAAAAAGAAAAAAACAAAAGAAAAATTAATTGTCGTTATAATACTGGCATCAGGAGCTTCGCAAAGATTCGGATCAGTTAAATATCTTTATCCTATAAATAATATACCACTTATATACTGGAGCTTAAAACCATATATTGAACTATATCAAAAATATAAAGTACTACTAATAATTGTTGCAGGTCCACATTATGATGCTATCTTTGAACTATTAAATGATAAAATAGAACCATTTTCCAGTAAAAAAATCAAAATTATCGAAGAGAGTAGTATTAAGACTAATTGGCAAAATATAAATCAGTTTATTTATCCAAAAAAATATAATAAAAATTCAATTCGACATAAAACCATAAAGTTTAAGGATCCTGTCAGTTTTAGAAATATTGAGTTTATTAAGAATAATAATTTTATTGATAATATTAAAATTTTAATATGTAAAAATGAAAATTATGAAAAAGGAATGTTTTCATCTTATAAGAAAGGCTTTAATGTTATTTTGCATTTATTTAACAATATAAATCAGCTTAAAAAAAATATTAAATCTGTTATAATATCTTTAGCAGATATGCCTCTAATTTCTAATGATATAGTGATAAAATTAACTAACAGATTTAAATCTCATTTTATTGATTATAGTATTCCATTTTTTGTACAAAACAAAATTAAAAAAGGACATCCAATAGCATTAAAATTATCCTTTGCAATGAAAATTTTAAAGTTGGATGATAATATTACTTTAAGGGAAGCATTGAAAAAAGGCAAAATGAAATTTATTAAAACTGATGATATAGGGGTTTTAATAGATATAGATGAAAAAGATGATCTTGAAAATTTATTGAAATTGAAAATTAACAATTTTAATGCTGGAGAAGAATATGGAGAAAAAAGAAAGTGAAATAGATCTTCTTGATAAAGGTTCATTAAGTCAAAATATTAGAGTTGATATCCGGGAAAAGATAAGAGGAGAAGTAAAATTTACGGATGATTATACATTCAAAGAGATTTTATTCATCACTATTGTAAGATCGAAAATTCAAAGAGGGAAGATTAAATCCATTAAGCTTCCTCACATTCCAAGAGGTTATTTTGTTTTTGGTGCTTCACATATACCTGGATCTAAAATCTGGCATTATTTAATAGATGATTGGAAATTTCTGGCAGATGAAGTTGTTAATTTTTATGGTGAGCCCATTCTTTTAATAGCAGGTCCCGATCTTGCGATTTGCAAAGAACTTGCCGATCAGGTTGTTATAGATTATGATTTAATTAAACCTATTAAAAACATTATTGATGCATTTTCAAAAGATGTTCCATTTATTTATAAGGGTGAAAATGGTGAAAATATATTCAAAAGACTTGGTTATAATTACGGGGATCAGTCAATTTTAAGTAAAAACGCTCTGGATATAACAAGAATAATCGATTGTGAG
>JBKBTB010000027.1:0-13887 GCA_046291015.1 Exilispira sp.
TATTGGCTATAGCTATTATTTTTCACCGGATCTTGCCATAAGAGGTTCTTTTATTTTAGCTAGCATTCCTGATGCTTCAATAACAATGTTCGGAATCGGAATCGAATATTTTCTGGGAAATTATAAAGGATTTTTCTTTGGTGCAGATATAGGCTTTGGTTCTGTCAATGTTGGAGGCGTGCAACTAAGTAGTAATTATTTTAAGGGGTTTTCAGGTTACAGGTTTTTATTTGATTCATTTTTTATAGATGCAGGTTTAGGTATAATTGGGCTATCATTGTCAGGTTATAGTGATGTTGGTTTAGGTATTATTTTAGAGTTAGGATTTTTATTTTAATATTTTTTATTATCCAAACATTGCTTTGTGATCACCTATTAAATAGTAATTTCTGCTGATAAATGGATTATTTAACTTTTTTAATGCTTCATGTAAAGCCATGCCCACTGGTTTCCCTTCTTCTATAAATTTTTTGTAAAATTCAATTGAAATCATGCTTGAATGCTTTTGAGTGACTGACCAGTGGGTCCCAATTATTGTTTTACACCCATTTTCTGCAAATTTACTATATATAGTATTTTCCCAAGAAATATTTATAGCTAATGAAGAGCATGCAGAAATAAAAATAAAATATGGTGATATTATATTTTCAAAATCATCCTTTTCAATATATTCATAATTATCAATATAATCATCATTATTTAAAAATTCCTGTTTGATATTGCTTTTGTTAATGACTTTTTTTTCCAGGATAAAGACTTGCTTTTTTTCATTTTTATTATCAAGAATTTTGCCATGACATATTATATGGGCAATTCCGCAATTTTTAATGGCTTTTATAAATTCTATTTTTGATGGAATATTAAGGTATATAACCTCTTTTTGCAAATTTTTATCAAAAAAATTTTTTATTTCCTTAAATTGAGATTGCATTAAATTATCATTTGAAAAACATGAAATTAATATTTTTGATTCTTTTTTTCTTTTATTATAAATATTTTTTCTATAATCATCTTCATTACAATTATTTGCAATATAATTTTTCATATCACCAGTTATATCATTATTATTATCATCATAAGCCTTATCATTATTATTATAATTAGCCTTATAATTATTATTATCATCATTAATCTTATCATTATTATTAGTCTTAACAATATAAAGATCTTTATCACTTAAAATATTTTCCCCTAAAACATTGGTAATATTGTTATAAGTGTTTTTAATTTTACTCTTATTTTTTTCTGGTAAAGCTTCAGGTATTGATCTTAAAATAATAAAATCATCAAATTTATTAAAAAGAAATTCAAAGGGGAAATTCCAGTATTTTTTATCAAGACTTATTGCTATCAATCTGCTTTTAGAACTTACATTTTCAAGCTGCAGCAAAAACTTTTGATCAACACTTTTTTTTATATTCTCTGTTATATTATTTAAATCTGGATTAAGCATAGCCTCAAGATTTTTACTTAAATATTGAGCATAATCTTTTGAAAAAACTGTAAAGCTTTTTATAATACTTTTTTTATTCTTATCATCAAAATTAAATTTTGAAGTAAAAGATTTACCATCATAAAAACAGGAAATCTCATTATTTAAAATTGAAATTACTGGAAATGAAAGTAAAGAAAGATAATATAATCGTTTTTCATCCGGATAATTTATATAAATTGTCTCTGTGCCGCTTTCTGCAAAAAGTCCATCTTTTTCTCTATTTTCAACCACATCAAGATATGAATATGCAATATGATATTTCTCACAAAGACTTACACAAATTGCAGAGTGAAGTTTTTTACCACCGGTTATATCTATTAAAATTTCAGATAATTTAAATTTATTTGAAAGTTCAATTATTTTACTGCTTAAAATCTCTTTATATTGTTCATAATTATTAAATTGTTTGTCATCAAGAATTATTAAATTTACATTATTAAGATTTTTCGGTAGATTTAAATATTCACTTTTTAATTCAAAATTCATTTTGTCTTTTATTTTATTTTCAAAAAGATCAATAAAAAATCTTCTAAAATCCTGAAAAGAATTAACAAGCCCTTTAGATATAATAAAATAGCAATTTTTCGGATAAAATATTAAATATATAAGAAAAGTTGGATTAAGCCTTTTTGCCGGTGTATGAATTATACAATTAAATCTTTTAAATTTATCTTTATTTACTAAATATGATGAAAAAATACGCCATATAGATTTTTCTAAATCTGAAATATTTGTTTCGCTTTTATTCATATCTCAATATCTTTATTCTAAAATCATTATTTTTAATTATTATTATAACTGAGTAAATTCATTTTCCTGTTTCAAGATTATTATCAATATAAATAAGGCAATTCATCTTCATATTTCAATATTACTAATATAATTTTCTAAATTCATATTCATATTTATTATTAATATAATTATTTACTAAATTCATGCTCATAGTTTAATATTTTTATTGTTTTTAGTTGAAAATCATCAATTATTATATAATATCTAACATATGAATGAAAGAGTTAATTTAAAAGAAAATATTCTATTACTTGTTAAAGATATTAAAAATGGTAATAATGTCAATTTGAATAAATTTTTAGATCTATTATCATTTTATATAGAAAAATCTATAATCAATGAGATTAAAAAATTTAGAAATCAATCTTTTTCTGTTACTTTTTCAAAAGAAGATATTAAACAAAATATTCTTATTAAAATCCTTGACAATAACTTTAAAATTATACGGGATATCAATGATGTAAATAATTTTTTTAGTTATCTTTACAAGATGATAAGACATGAAATCTACGGTTTATATAAAGAAATCAAATCAATATCAAGTTATAATATCATTGAAGAGAAAAATGATGAGGAAAAAGTAAGTATTTTTGCTGATCAATCAAAAACAATCTTCTATAAAGGTGACCAGACAGATATCTTAAAATCTGAAGAAATTATTAAAATAATTAATAAATTTTTAGATAACATTACTGATAAAAGAAATAAAATCATTTTTTTAGAAAAGCTTGCTGGTAAACCTGGAAAAAAAATTGCCAGAGAATTAAATCTAACAGAAAGCAATGTAAATACTATTTTTTCAAGAATTTATGAAAAACTAGTAAGAATAATTGAAATAAATGATCTTAATAATATAGAGATAAACAATTTAATTATCAATGAATTGCGAGAATGGCTAAATTATTATATGAATAAAATAAAAAATAATAGCAATTTTCAGGAATAATTATGGGAATTAAAGAAGATATATTCAATTTAATAAATGAATTTAATTATCTGGATAAATCAAAATCAATTCTTGAAAAATATGATATAAAAGATCTGTTAAAACATATACCAGAATATCCCGGGCTTAATAATCTTTTTGAAAAATTTATAAATGAAAATATTGATGATGTAGAAGCCAGTCAACTTTATTTTATCATTTCAAATAGCGAAATAATGCTGGCAATATTTAATGAATATTATAATGAAAAAATCAGTCAAATTGTCTGCGATCAAATAGAAAATGAGGAAAACATCAAAAAGAAAAACTTTGATTTAAACATTATCCCATTTAGCATTTACAAAAATAGATTGATTTCACCTTTTCAATATTTTAATTTTGCTCCTATATCAGGAGATGAAGAGAATAATAAAACAATATTTTTATCTATTCCTTTTGATCAATTTGATTTAATAATATCATTGAAGTACCGGGATGAAAAATTTGATAATATTGAAAAAATGCGAATCATTCTTAAAAAAGATTTTGATCTGGAGGGAAAGAAAAATGCAAATAAGATTATAAAAAATTCAGATAAAAAGATTAATGATATTGAGTATGAAATTGAAATTAAAACAATTTTTAAAGTCTATAAATTCAAATTAAAGATAGATGAATGCAGGTTAATAGAGGGAACTGGCAGGATTGAATATATAAAATATAAAGAAAAAATTTATAAGTTTGACGAACCAAAAAAAATTACTGAAAAAAGCATAGCAATTACAATAAATATAAAGGAAAATTTATTAAATAATAAAATGATTAAAAACTTCTTAAATGAAGAATTTAGTAAAATAATAAAAGATGGCAGAATTCTTTATGAAATATTTACTAAAAGCAAATATATTAAAATAACTTATAAAGATAAAGAACTTTTTATTCCATTTATAAAATTAGATCAATCTTACATAGATAATATCATCGATTATATCTTAAATGAATTTGATATCAAAAACTAATGCAATTTGTAATTCTCATTTTATCTTTATTTTTTATTCAATTTTTCTTAATCAATAAATTTTCAAATTTTGCTTTATACTTTTTTAAATTCACTGATGAAGATAATTTATTTTATTATTATAAATTTGTATTATAATAAAATTAAGTAAGGAGGTAATTTTATGGCAATTTTTTATTACCTTACAATTTTTCCAATAGAATCATTAATTGTTTCAATGCTTGATCCAAAATCATTTGGAAGTTATCTTTCAACCGGTTCAAAAAAAGGTTCATACGAAAACAATATCTTTTTTGAAATAGAACCGGAATTTTCAAATGATTTTGATTGGCAATATGCAAAAGATAAATGTAAACCAAAAGAGAACAATGAACCAAAACATTCTGTTTATCTTTCAATATATAGAACACTGGAAAAAGTTCCATTAAATTCATTAAAAAATATTTACTTAACAACAAGAGATGGAAGAACTCTTGAACTTTATAAAGAAGATTATAGTTTAAATGATTTCAATAAGAAGTTTTATATCTTTCAGGAATTATGCCCAACAAGGCCCTTAATAACAACAACATTAAATCCATTAGAATATGCGAAGGTAATGACAGATATAAAATCCAAAACATATTTGCCTAAAATTGTTTTTGCCGATATTAAAACATTTAATTTCCACAGTGAAGATACTGGAAGTCTTGGACCAATATATGATCCTTATATTGAACATATTCACAATTGTATAAATGATGTCTTACTCAATAAGGAAAAAAAGTTTAAGATAATTGTAAGATCAAATATAGAAAAATTTTCATACCAGATAATTTCAGACGGGATATATACAGCTGATAATCAAAACATGATATTTTACAGGATGAAATCTGCTGAAGAACTAAAAAAAACAGATTATGATTGGGGAAGGTCTGCTCAAATCTTTTAAGTAAAGGAGAATACAATGTTAGGTATAATCTTTATTGCAGTTTTAGCTTCACTATCATTTGCTGCCGGAAATTTTTTTGCCGTTAAAAGAAAAGAAAGTGGTCTTCCAATAATGAATGAAATTGCAGATGCAATAGCAGAAGGAGCCGATGCTTTTATAAGACATGAGTATTTTGTAATTTTCAGAATTGCCATTGTAATCGCCTTAATACTCGGGATTATTGTTTCATGGTATACCGGTGTAGCTTTTTTAATTGGTGCTATTATGAGTAGCAGTGCTGGCTGGGTTGGAATGAAAATTGCCGTTATTGCAAATGTCAGAGTATCCAACACTGCTAGAACAACAAGATCCCTTGGTGATACATTAAAGGTAGCATTTCAGGGTGGCTCTGTCATGGGTCTTTCTGTTGGGGGATTTGCATTACTTGGACTTGGAATTGTTTACATTGTTTTCGGTAAATTATTTGGTCAGCTTGAAGAAAAGAATCTTACAATAATTACAAACTGGGTTGGTATAAATTTCATACCTTTCACAATGTCTGTTTCAGGTTATGCTTTAGGCTGCTCGATTATAGCAATGTTCGATAGAGTTGGAGGTGGTATATATACAAAAGCTGCAGATATGGGAGCAGATCTTGTTGGTAAGACAGAGGCTCATATCCCTGAAGATGATCCAAGAAATCCTGCAACAATTGCCGATAATGTTGGTGATAATGTTGGTGATGTGGCAGGTCTTGGTGCAGATCTTCTTGAAAGCTATGTTGGAGCTATTATTTCAAGTATAGTTTTAGCTTCTTATATTTTCTATACTTCAAAAAATTTATCCGAAGGAATAAGCTTTAACCTGACAAGAAAACTTTTAGAATATCCAGTTCTTTTTTCAGCCATAGGTATTTTATCCTGTATTATTGGTATAGGATCTGTTCTTTTGCGAAAAAATATTAAAAATCCACATAAGGCATTAAATACATCAACATGGGTGTCAGAAGTTCTAACAATAATTTTAACCTTATTATTCACTCTATTTTACTTTAAGGGAGAAGAATTTGGCATCTTAGGGTTTAAGCTGGGAAGTATATCACCCTGGCTTTCTTCTGTAATAGGAATAATAGCAGGCATAATAATCGGATTGCTAGCAGAATATTATACAAGTTACGATTATAAACCTACCAAAAATATATCTTCATCATCAAATGAAGGCACTTCATTAACAATAACAAGTGGCCTTGCTCTTGGTATGGAAAGTACAATTTTACCGGTTATTGTACTGGGTTTTAGCATTATTTTGGCAGATATTATTGGTGGACTTTATGGTGTTGCAATGGCTGCTGTTGGTATGCTATCTGCTGTTTCAGCAACTGTATCTGTTGATACTTACGGTCCAATTGCAGATAATGCCGGTGGTATTTGCGAAATGTCAAAGCTGGATCCAGAAGTTAGAGAAATAACTGATCATCTTGATTCTGTTGGAAACACAACAGCCGCAATAGGTAAAGGATTTGCCATAGGTTCAGCATCACTGGCAGCTCTATCTCTTTTTGCATCATATCTTTATACTCAGGCAAACCCTGGTCAAACATCCGGTTATTCATTAATAATTAATTTAATCGACACTTTTAGCCTAGCAGGAGCCATAATTGGTGCTGCAATCCCCTATCTATTCTCTGGAATATTGATAAATTCAGTTGCCAAAGCTGCAAAACAGATGGTCCAGGAGGTAAGAAGACAATTTAAAGAAAATCCAGAGATTTTAAGTGGAAAGTCAAAACCTGATTATAAAAGATGCATTAAAATATCTTCGGCTGGAGCGATAGATCAGATGAAAATTCCTGCATTTATTTCCGTTCTAACACCACTTACAACCGGTTTTATTTTTGGAGCAAGATTTGTCGGCGGACTTCTTATTGGAACTACTTTAAGCAGTATCATGCTGGCAATATTTACTGCAAATTCTGGTGGAGCATGGGATAATGCAAAAAAATATATAGAACAGGGAAGATTTGGTGGAAAAGGATCAGCCGCACATTCTGCCGCTGTTATCGGAGACACTGTCGGTGATCCCTTAAAAGATACTGTTGGACCATCTCTCGATATTTTAATTAAAATTATGGCTGTAGTATCACTTATTATGGTAAACATCTTCGGTAAATATAATCTTGTTAATCTTCTGGGAAAATAATGAAAAATAAAAATGGAAAATAAGAAAATTGAAAGATTATTTTAAGAAAATAAATTAAGATTTCCAATATATAAAAAAAAATTTATGAAAATAATTTAAATTTAAAAAAATAATACAGAACAAAACCGAAGTAAATGAATAAAATTAATTTATAAAAAAGGCTCGCTAAAGTTATAGCGAGCCTTTAATAATTTTTGCTTTAACAATTTTTACAGGTTCTAATTTTTTTTATAGATCTTATATATCCAAAATATTTATGCAAAATAATCTTTAAGCTCCTGTTTAAAGTATTTATCTATTGAAGACAAAGGAAGGATTAAAGATTGACCAAGTGCGCAGAATGATGATTTTTCCATTGCAGAAGCAATTTTCAAACTATCATTCCAGTCTTCTTCTGATAGTCTTCTTTTATAAAGTTCAATAGATCTATCAAGTAAAATTTTTGTGCCAATTCTGCATGGCGAACATTTCCCGCAGGATTCATGAGCGAAGAATTTCATAACAGAGCGCAAAAAATCTGGAATTTCAGTTTTTTGATCGAGGATCAGTATAGCACCTGAACCAAGAACAGCTGCCCATTGGCCTAATGAATCATAATCTAATGGAGTGTCAAGCATTTCTTCTGAAATTAATGCCCCGGCAGAACCACCGATTTGAGCAGCCTTAAATTTTGAACCTGGCGCCATTCCACCAGCATATTCATTTATTATCTGTCTTAAAGTGATTCCCATGGGAACTTCAATAAGACCGGGATGATTAACTTTACCAAGTATTGTATATACCTTTGTTCCAGGAGCATTTTTTGTTCCAAAAGATCTATACCAATCTGCACCATTAAGTAGTATATTTGGAACATTGGAAAGAGTTTCAACATTATTTACAACTGTCGGTTTATTTCTAAAACCTGCCTGTCCTGGAAAAGGCGGTTTCGCTCTTGGATGACCTCTTTTGCCTTCCATTGATTCGATTAAAGCAGTTTCTTCACCGCAAACATAAGCACCAGCACCTTTTCTAATCTCTATATCAAAGGAAAAATCACTGCCAAAAATATTATTCCCTAAAAATCCATACTGTCTTGCATCATCAATGGCTTTTGCAAGTCTTTGTATAGAAAGCCCATATTCACCCCTGATGTAAACATAACCTTTAACAGCACCAACAGCATAACCACATATGGTCATTCCTTCAATTAATTTGTGAGGATCGCCTTCAAGTATTAATCTATCCTTAAAAGTACCAGGTTCTCCCTCATCTGCATTACAAACTACATATTTTTCCCCATTTAGTGGAGCTGTAAAACTCCATTTTAAGCCAGTTGGAAACCCGGCACCACCTCTTCCTCTTAATCCGGATTTTTTAACTTCCTCAACAACATCAGATGGTTTCATGGTTGTAACTACTTTACCAAGAGCTTCATATCCCATAGTAGCAATATATTCTTCTATGGATTCTGGATTAATAACTCCAGCTCTTTCAAGAACAATTCTTTGTTGCTTTTTAATTGTCTCTCTAACTGGAGTTATCGATATATTTGGAATATCAAAGGATTCAGACAAAACAAGTCTTTTTACTGCTCTTCCCTTCATTAAATGCTCATTTACAATTTCTTTAACATCATTAACAGTAACATTTGTGTATAAAATAGAATCGGGGAAAACAATAATAATAACACCTTTGCCTATAAGATTAATGGATCCAGTTTCAGAAATTTTTATTTCCTGATCAAGTCCGGCGGATTTAACCTCTTTTTCAAATTCATATTTAACAGCATAAGATCCGGCATCAATAGTATTTTGATCTATAACAAAAAGAAGATGTGTTCTATACATTTGATCCTCCTTTTCGAAGGTCATTTACAATCTGTCTTATTTTTTCTTTTGTAAGGTTACCATAAACAACATCATTAATCATACAGGCTGGAGCAACACCACATACACCAAGGCATGCGCTTGTTTCAAGAGTAAAAAGTTTATCTTTTGTTGTATCACCAATTTCTTCAAGTTGAAGAATTTCCTTAAACTCTTTTAATATATCAAGAGCTCCCATAACATGACACGGAGCAGACTCACATACTCGAATTATATATTTACCCCTTGGCTTTAGGCTATACATTGAATAAAATGTAGCTACACCCTGAACTTTGGAAACAGGTATATTCAAGTATTTTGCAACTTCCTGCAAATCTTTAAATGAAAGATAATGTTCTGGTTTTGAATCCTGAATATCATGAAGAATAAAAAGAAGATTTTCAATATCTGGTTTATATTTTTCAGTTATTTTTTTATCCATTATCTTCCTCCTATTATAATAAGGAATCTCTTTTCACATAATGAGTATGCAAAAGCTCATGAGATTTATGTGAAAGTGGCTTTTCAAGAAAATCTTTATAAATTTTATCTATCATCGGGTTTTCATGAGATTTCCTCAGTTTCATTCCACCATCTTCATCATAAAGTCCAGCTGCTCTTTGCATTCTTCTTGCTATTGTTGATCCATAAGGTTGACCACCTCCACCTACACAACCACCTGGACATGCCATTATTTCAATAAAATGATATGGTGAAGGTTTACCACTTCTTTTTGCTTCAACAACCTTATCTAAAACCTTTCTTGCATTTCCAAGACCATGAGCGACAGCACAATTTAATTCTGTTCCTTCTACATTAACTTTAAATTCTTTAACCCCTTCAAATCCTCTTGCCTCTTTTATATCACATGAAGCAAGAGCTTTACCGGTAACAAGTTCATAAGCAGTTCTTAATGCTGCTTCCATAACTCCACCAGTAGTTCCAAATATAGTTGCAGCTCCAGTATATGCTCCCATTAAATCATCTGGTTGAGCATCATCAATAGCTGCAATGTTTATACCAACCTGTCTTATCATCTGAATAAATTCTCTTGTTGTTAAAACATAATCGACATCTGCAAAACCGCTTGAGCGCATTTCTGGTCTTCTTGCTTCAAATTTTTTTGCAGTACATGGCATTATAGATACAGTTACAATCTTTGCTGGATCTAAATTGTAAGCTTTTGCAAAATATGTTTTTGAAAGAGCACCAAACATCTGTTGTGGAGATTTACATGAGGATATGCCTTCAACAAGATCTGGATAAAATGTTTCCATAAACTTAATCCAGCCCGGAGAACAGGATGTTATAAGAGGAAAAGGACCATTTTGATGCAATCTTTCAATAAATTCACTTCCCTCTTCCATTATTGTTAAATCAGCAGTAAAGTTTGTATCAAATACATAATCAAAACCGAGCATCTTAAGGGCATTATACATCTTGCCAACTAGATTTGTGCCGGGTGGCAAATCAAACTCTTCTGCAAGAGAAACTCTAATTGCAGGGGCTTCCTGAACAATTACTATTTTATCTGGATCATTTAATGCATCCCAGACTTTATCAATCTCAATTGCTTCGTGAAGTGCACCTGTTGGGCATACAGAAATACATTGACCGCAGTTTATACAAACTGACTCTGCCATCTTGCCAGATGGAGTAGTTATTTCAGTTTCAAATCCTCTTCCCATAGCTTCTATAGCAAACACTGTTTGAATATCTTGACATGCTCTCAAACACCTTCCGCATAGAATGCATTTATCTGGCTCTCTGATTATCGAAAGTGATGATTCATCAATAGGTTTTCTATTCAATACTTTGTTTATCTTTGTTCTATCTATCCCTAGTTGCTTTGCTAAAGCCTGTAACTCGCAATAACCATTTTTAACACATGTTAAACAATCATCGGGATGATTTGCAAGAATTAATTCAACCACTGTTTTTCTTGCATCTATAATTTCTTTACTTTTTGTATTGATTTCCATATTATTTGTAATAAAAGTTGTGCATGATCTCTTATAACCTTTTTGACCTTTTACTTCAACGATGCATACTCCGCAGTTACCAGTTGGTGAAAGATCTTTATGATAACAAAGTCTTGGAATTTCGATACCAGCCTTTTCAGCTGCTTCAATAATATTACAACCAGCTGGAACTTCAACTCTTTTACCATCTATAACGACGGTAATGGTAGAACTCATAATGCCTCCTAATTATCAATTTTATATCTGTAGTTTACTCTTATCATTTAATTTATTTATTGCAACTTTTTATTTTGCATCTTTTAATTTATAATCTGTAAAATTTAATATTATTAAATTTTTATTTTTAAATTTTTATTTTATTTTTGTTTAATCTTTAATTTCCAAATTTTTTATTACTTGTTTCTATATTTTTTTCATATTATATTATAGATAAAATGGAGGTAAACCATGGAAATTGATTTTTCTAAACCAACAGATCTTTCAACTATAGGTGATTATCAAAAAGGGGCAATAGTCAGTAGTTCAATATTAAATAAAAAATCAGGAAATGTCACTTTTTTCGCCTTTGATGAAGGACAAAGCATAAGCGAACATACTGCGCCATATGATGCTATGGTTTATATTATCGAAGGTGAAGCACAGATTATGATTTCAAATAAATACAATCTTCTAAAAGCCGGGCAGATGATTATTATGCCAGCAAATAAGCCTCATTCATTAAATGCAGTTAAAAGCTTTAAGATGTTACTTATTATGATTTTATCCCATTAATTTTAAGTTAATATTTTTATCTTTATTTTATCTTTCATCTATCTTATCTTTATTCTTTTTTATCTTTTATTATATCTTATCTTTTATTACCTATTATCTTTTATAATCTATTCTCTTTTATTGTTCATTATATTTTATAATCTCTTTACTTACTATTTTTTTTCAATAATCTATCTAAAAAGCCAAAAAATATAAATATCAAAAATATAAAAGATGAAAAATTAAATTATAAACTTTTTTACTTATTATAAAAAATATTTATTATGAACATTTATGATGAACAAAAGAATAAATATTTATAATGAATAAAATAACAAGCATTTATAATGAATAAAAGAATAAATATTTATAATGAATAAAAGAACAAGCATTTATAATGAATAAAAGAACGAGAATTTATGATGAACAAAAGAATGAGCATTTATAATGAATAAAAGAATGAATATTTATAATGAATAAAAGATAAATATGAAAATGAAAAAAATTATCGGTAATATATTAATATTTTTTTTGATTATTCATATTATTTATATTTTATATATTGCAATTTTCTCTTTTATTTACATCAAAGTTAATCCTTTATTTACCTCCTTGATGATTTATAGAAAAATTTTTTACAATTATAAAACAATACCATTAAAATTTGTCAAACTTTCAAATATACCTGTAATTTTTCAGAGGATGATCATATATATTGAAGATGGAAATTTTTATAAACATAATGGAATAGATTTTGAATCATTAAAGGTAGCATATAAAACAAATAAGAAATTCAATAAAATAATTTCAGGTGCAAGCACTATAACGATGCAGCTTGCAAGAACATTATTTTTAACTCCTGATAGAAATTATATCAGAAAATATCTCGAAATAATTGCAGCTCTTGAAATTGAATTAATAATGCCTAAGAAAAGAATTCTTGAACTATACTTAAACTATATAGAATTTGGTAAAGGTCTTTATGGCGTTCAAACAGCTTCTTATTATTATTATAAAAAGCCCATAAATAAGTTAAACTACTATCATATGGCACAGCTTGTTACAATACTTGCAAGCCCAATAAAATATGATGTAAATACTGCTTTACGAAGCAAAAAATTAAGGCAGAGATTTTATTTTTTAAACGAAAAATTTCAGATAATAAATGAATAAGATAAAATTATAATAAAGTTTTGATTATTTTCATTAATAAAATTTAAATTTTAAGTTCAATATTTGAAAAATTCAAAATTCAAAGAGTTTATAATCAATTAATTAAAATTGATTAATAGTATGGATTAAATATTGCTTATTATAAAAAAGAATATTTACTAATAATCTGGCTTAATTTAGATATAAAAATCTCTATTTCTTCTTTAGTTTCACCTATAAATAAACTTACTCTTATCCCTTTATCAGATAAATTGGAAGGCAAACCATACAATCTAAAATCAAACAGCTCTTTTTTTCTGTTTGAAGAGCATGCAGAACCAATCGATACCATTATATTTTCGTCGCTCAGAATATTTTGTAAAATTTGAGCTGGAATTTTATTGTTATATATCTTGATAATATATGGTGAAAAATTTATATTATTTGAAAAGAGATATAAATTTTTATAAAGTTTTTCATCAAGGGATAAAAGTTTAATCAAATATTCCTTTTTTTCCTTATTTTTAATTATTCTACTTGAAATTTCAGCGAAAAGAAAGATTGAAGTTTGAACCATTGAATAAATTGCCGAAACATTTTCAGTTGAAGGGAAAAGATTATTCATCTGCCCACCACCAAAAATTATTGGTCTTATTTTTTTTATATCTCTGATATACAAAGAAGAAACACCTTTCAATCCCCCAAATTTGTGAGCAGAAAAAGAAACAGAATCTATATTATCTAATATAAATAAAGGTAATTTCAAAAAACCCTGAACAGCATCAACATGAATAAAAATATTTTCATTGTATTTTCT
>JBKBTB010000028.1:0-13534 GCA_046291015.1 Exilispira sp.
AAAGAAAATATAAAGAAGGAAGCACCACTTGATTCAAATTACTTTAAAATTAATATAAGCAATTTTTATGAAATTATTAAAAAAACCTTATTAAGAGAACTTTATGAAGAAACGGGGATTAAAATTAATGATAGAGACTTCGAAAAAAGAATTGAATTTCTGGGAATAATAGATGAAGAAATATCTTCGGTTGGTAAAGTTCATCTCGGCTTTGTATATCTTTATAAGCTTTCAAAAGATGAAAGCATAAAACCAGTAGATAATGAGATTGATTATTATCAATTTTTAAAAGTTGAGCAAATATATGACATATGGAATGAATTTGAAAAATGGTCAATTCTTGCATTTTCTTTATTAAATATAACTAAAACAATTATATATATATCTGATAAAAATCTAATTGATCATAAAAAGATCAATTTTTTTGATATATATGGTTTTACAGAATTTCTGGAATTAATAATTGAAGAAAATAATACTGATTATTTTGAATCTTTTCTTAATTTTATAAATTTTGAAAAACAGTCCAAGAAATTCTGGTATTACTTAGAAGAAGAAGAGAAATTTTATAAATTTAAAACTCTTGCAAAAAAATGCGGACTTATTCAGATTAAAAATGAAAGCTGAAAGATTAGAATAAAAAATAAAGGGAATTTTAATGTCCAAACTTCAAACAAAATTTGAAGCAAAATATCTTATTATGACTATATTTGCACCAATTTTATGGAGCCTTGGTGGACTTGGTGTTAGAAGTGTTCAGGTAAATCCATGGAGCATAATATTTACAAGATCTATATCAATGAGTATTTTTGTATCTATTTTATGCTTATTTTTATATAAAAAAGAATTTATCAATCAAATTAAAAATCTTGGATTAGCAGGATTTATTATCTCTTTTTTACTTGGTGCAACAACATTTTTTTACATTCTTTCTCTTTCTAAAACAACCGTTGCAAATGCTCTTTTAGTTCAAGGGACAGCACCAATATGGGCAGCAATTTTTGCAACCTTATTTTTACATGAAAAATTTAAATTACCAATATGGTTAACAATTTTTGCCTCATTTTCTGGCATGTTAATACTTGTATTTAATAAAGAATTTAAAATTCATCTTATTGGAGATCTTTATGCATTGATAACTGCATTTGGACTTGCCTTTCAGATTTTATTTGTGAGAAAAAATCCAGATATAAACCTTATACCTGCTACTATTATTGGTGGTTTAATTGCTGCTTTTTTTTCATTATTTTTTAAACCATCTTTCAATATAAGCCTTCATGATACTTTTATTTTAATTCTTCTTGGCACATTTCAAATAGGTCTTGGATATATTCTGTTTTATAGAGGAAGCAGATACCTTCCAACATCATTAACAGGTCTTATAACACTTTTAGAAACAATACTTGGTCCAGTCTGGGTTTTTTTGGTTTTCAAAGAAAAATTAGCATCAAATTCTCTTATTGGCGGGTTTATTATACTTTTTAGCCTTATAACCAATACAATCTTAACAGCCAGATATGAAAAAGAAAAGCGAATAATTCAGTAATATTACTATAATATAAAATCTGTATTTAAAAAGTTTGAGAGTCTTTTATCAAGAATTTTATCGACAATTTCCTTATTTGATTGATTTCCTTTAAATGCAACAAGTGAACGAATACTAAATACCCTTAAAGCATCGCTTATAGATAATGTGCCTTCTGCCGAATCTTTTCTTCCAGTAAAAGGGAAAATATCTGGTCCTCTCTGACACTGACTATTAATATTAACTCTTGAAACCTGATTGACAAGAGGGTCAATAAGTTTTGCAATTTTCTCTGGATCATTACTAAAAATAGAAGCCTGTTGACCGTAATTTGAATTTATAATATAAGAAAGAGGCTCTGATATAGAATCAAAAATTACAACAGGTACAACCGGTCCAAATTGTTCTATATTAAAAACTTCCATATTTTCTTTTACATCCCATAAAATGATGGGTTTTAACAGCTGCGAGTGAATATTATTTTCATCAGAAGGCAGGTAAAATTCCAGATCATCAAGTTCAATTTTAGACCCATCAATAAAGGCATTTGCTCCTTTTTTTATTGCATCTTCAACCATTTTATATATTTGTACTGGTTTTGTTTTTTCAGCAACAGGAGTTATAAAAGAATCTTCCCATGGATTTCCGATTTTTAATTTTTTAATTTTTTCAAGAAAATTTTGCTTAAAATCCTCTGCAATTTTTCTTTCCACAAAAATAATTTTTAGGGCTGTACATCTTTGACCATTAAAAGAAAGACTTCCAGATATAACCTCATTTACAGTCAACTCTAAATCTGCATCATTTAATATTATAGCAGGATTTTTGGCATCAAGTCCTAAAATGCACCTTAATCTATGAGGTGCTGGATGTTGTTTTCTTATAATATCTGCAACCTTTGATCTCCCTATAAAAGCAAGTACATCTACTCTTCCGCTGGATATTATAGGTGTAATTATAGTAGGACCATCTCCATAAATAAAATTAACAACACCAGATGGAAAAGCTTCTGCAAAAAAAGGCAGAAGATATTTATAAAATAATACTCCGATTTTTGGCGGTTTTACAATAACTGTATTTCCCATAATTAAAGCCGGTATCAAAGTTGTAAAAGTCTCGTTTAATGGATAATTAAAAGGTCCCATACATAAAACAATTCCAAGTGGAGATCTTCGAATTTGTGCATAAACATTATCTGCTATGACAAGCCTTGAGGAAATTCTATCTAAATCTTTCAATGCAAATATAGTATCTTCAATATAATTTATTGTTCTTGTAAATTCTTTTTCTGAGTCAGTCTTTGATTTAGCAATTTCAAGCATAAGAAGAGCTACTATTTCTTTTTCAGCCTTTTTCATTAATGTTAAAAATTTTTCAACAGCTTTTATTCTATCTTCAACCTTCATGGTAGGCCAGATGCCATTTCCATTATCAAAGGCTTTAATAGCAGCTTCTAATGCCAATATAGATTCTTGCTGGTTCATCTTTGGATGAGTACCAAGATAAACTGGTTTTCCATCTAAATATACCGGAGAATAGATATCTATCTTATCTTTCCCTATTTCGACTAATTTCCCATCTATCAAAGTTTCTTTTTGTTCAATTGGTAAACTAAATGGTATAAATTTTTCAACATCACCTAACATAATTTTCCTTTTATATTTTTTATCTTTATAATTTTATTTTTATATTTTTATTTTCATATTTCTATTTTTATATTTTCTTTTTATGTTTAAACTTCTTTATTAATATTATTAAAATAATCAGAATAATTATAATTGGCCATAAAGATATTATAAAAAAAAGTACATTTACAAATAAATTAAAACCAGATGATATGGCTTTTACAAATCTTGTTAAAAAGCTTTCGCCTTTAACCTTTAATCTCTGAACATATCCATTTAATGTTATAGTGCTATATTGAATGGAGTTTTTATAATATCTTAAAGTCGCTTCGTATGATTCAATCTCTTCTCTTATCTGTCTTAATGCTTGTTCAATCTCTAAAATTTCTTTAACAGAATTAGCCTTTTGAAGAAGAGCTAAATATCTTTTTTCTGCTTCTTTCTTTGAATTTAGTCTTGCTTCAAGATCTATATATTGTTGAGAAATATCTTCTATTTGAATACTTTCATTTTCAACAGAAATAAAAAGAGTCTTAATAGAGTTTATAATATCATAAAATTTATTTTTAGGAATTTTAAATGTTATTGATATTTTATCTTCATCAAATTTTTCAATTGATGAAATATATCCAGAATTTTTATTTATTATGGATATTATACTGGATTCAAAATTTTCAAGAGAATTGACTTTGCCCCTTATATTTGCAGTATATACAAGATAATCATCTGTTTTAAGTTTATCTGGCAAATTCTGGACAGTTTGTAAATTTTGTGAGGTCTGTAAATTTTGATCCTGTAAGGATTTATATACAGCTTCAGATTTATCATATTCAAAATCTCTTGAATTTGGATTTTTATTACAGGAGATATTTAAGATTGACATTGTAAATAAAACTATAAATAGAATTAAAAAAAATTTTAATTTTGTTACTTCAATAATCTTTTTCATAAAAATATCCTTTAATTGATAATAATAAATCAATTGATATTAATAAATTTTTCTTTTAATTTTTTAAAATTTGCACTTAAAATATTAAAGAAAATCCAGTCAATAATAATTTACTTTTTATCATACTATTTTACAAGATTTTCCTCACAAAATTGATCGAATAATTTCAATGCTTGAGGCATATTTTTTCTACCAAAACCTAATCTGAAATGATTTTTACCATACTCAAACATTGAAGAGGGCATAAGAAGAACACCTTTGGTTTCAATAAGATTTTTTGCCAGTATATCAGTATCTTTATAATAATAAGGAAAGGCAATTGAACCCCCAGAAGGGAATGAAAAATTGAAATAAATTTTATACTTTTCAAAAAACTTAAGCAAAATCTTCAAGTTTTGAAATATGATATTTTTTGTGTTTTTTAATATTGTATCCTTTTTTTTTAATGCAATTTTTGAAAGAAATTCAGATGGAGCACTACTACAAATTGTAGTATAATCTTTTAATGTTGCTATTTTATCAAGAATGTTTTTATTTTGTGAGGCGATCCATCCTATTCTAAGACCGGCTAATCCAAATGACTTTGACATAACACCAAGGCTAAATGCCCTTTCATACAAATCACAAGCCGATTGCAAAGGTTTTCTTTCTCTTATAGAAAAATCTTTATTAATGCTATCATAATCAATATCATATTCTAAAAATCTATATACTTCATCGGAAAAAAGGTATATGCCATTTTTATCACAGATATTAATTATCTCTTTATATTGTTCTTCTACCGGACAAAAACCAGTAGGATTATGCGGGAAATTTATTATTAAAAGCCTGGTGTTTTTTTTTATTAATTTTTTAAGTAAATTTAAATCTAAATACCATCCATTTTTTTCTTTTAATTCCCATAGTGTCAAGTTTGCTTTTAAGCTTAAAGGAACTTCATATAAACTTTGATAGGAAGGGAAAATTGATATAACATTATCATTTTTATTAAGGATTGCATTCATGAAAAGAAATATCCCTTCAGCAGCTCCTGAAAAGGTTAAAATATTATCGTCCTTTATTTTATCATAAAGACTGGCTATTAAATTCCTTAGTTCTGGATCTCCTTTCGATTCTGTATATCCAAGTCTTAAATTCAATAAATTTGATAAATTTTCTTCTTTTTTACCATCAAGATTAAGTAAATCCTCTATACTCATAGTCTCACAATCTGAACTGCATAAAAGATAGGGAGCATTAAATTCATATTTAGCAAAATATCTTTCCAATAAAAATGGTCTTATATTCATATTTAATCTTTAATATTAAGGATAAAAAATATTAAAACAATAAAAAAGCAGGTTCATTTTTAGAGATTTTCATCCTTAAATATATTTTTTTAATTATATTTATAAAGTAGTTATATTTATAAATGTCTTTTAATCCAGTTAAGAATATCTCTTGTTACTTCTTCTCTATTTATTTCATTTAATATCTCATGTCTTGCATTTTCATAAAGTTTTATCTCAACATCATTTAAACCAAGTTTTAAATATATCTTGTAAAGATCTGAAACTGTTTTAGCTCCAACTGGATCCATTGAACCAGAAAGAATTATAACTGGAAGTGATTTTGGTATAAGATTTAAGTTGTGCTTTTTATGCATCTGAATCATTCCCTTTGTTAAAAAGTAATATAATGAAGTTGAACAAACAAATCCACAAAGAGGATCGGCGACATATTTATCAACCTCCTGCTCATCTCTTGATAACCAATCAAATTCTGTTCTATTGGGTTTAAATGCTGCATTATAATTGCCAAAAGACAGGCTGTTTAAAAATTTGCTCTTTTTTCTTGGACCATTTATAAGCATGGCAATTCTTGCAATCAAATTTCCCGGATAAAGCAAAATTGGGTTTGGACCAGCCGATCCAGATAAAATAGCACCATTTAATTCTTTACCATATATTTCTATAAATCTTTGCAATATAAATGAACCCATCGAATGTCCAAGCATAAAATAAGGTAGAAAAGGATATTTTTCTTTCATAATTTTAGTTAATAGATATTCATCTTCGACCATCATATTAAATCCATCTTTTTCACCTAAAAAACCAAGTTCATCATCATTTTTGGCAGTTTTACCATGCCCTCGATGATCATCTGCTACTACAATAAAACCATTATCAGTAGCTTCTTTAGCGAATCTTTCATATCTTTTAGCATGCTCAGCAAGTCCATGAATAACCTGAATAATACCTTTTTTTGTAACTTCTTCTTCAGGTTCCCATAAATAAGTAAAAATAGAATAACCATCACTGGTTTTGAACTCAAAATTACTTGATTTCATTTTTCCTCCTATAAATATGCTAGAATAATATTTTTAATTTATACTATTTTTTCTATCTATTTTTTCTGGTCAATATCTTTTAATTTTATTCCTTTTCAAAAAATCTTTTTAATAGCTTAATAAGATTTATCAAACCATTAATTTTTTCTTTTATTGATCTATAAAATAAAAATTTCATAGCACCAACCAGACCATCCCATATTGTTTTATTATATGGGTGCCACCATAATTGTTTTTTAGCAAAATATAGACTATCTGATATTATTACTTTTTTCATTAGCATTTCATAAAATCCTTCTTCGCCATGAGTTTTACCAAGTCCAGAAAGTTTTACCCCTCCCCATGGAGTATGGGCAAGTCCATGAGACATAAGATGATCATTTATCATTATAACACCTGCATCTATATGAGCTGCTATTTTAAATCCTTCTTTTAAGTTTGAGGTCCATATAGAGCCAGTTAATCCAAGTTTTGAATCATTTGCCATATTAATAGCATCTTCAATACTTTCAAATGGAATAATTCCAGTTACAGGACCAAAAATTTCTTCATTAAAAACTGGCATTTCCTCTTTTATCTCAGTTAATACAATTGCAGGTAAAAAATTGCTCTTAGAATCCAATAATTTATTTAAAAATTTTAATGCTTCAGAAGTAGAGGATCTAACTTTTATTACATAATCTTTCCTCTCTTCTTCTGATAATATTTGCTTTTCTAAATCTTCTGGAAGATAGGATATCGCATATAGAATAGCACCCATTTCAATAGATTTTATGACCTGTTTTAAAACCATTTCCTTTTGAGAACTGCTTGTAATAAAGCCTAAATCATCTTCTCCTATTGTTTCATTATAATTTTTTTTCGGTGGTCTTAATTCTGTAATTTTCTCTTTCATTTTCTCACAGAACTGATTATAAATAGATTTATCCACCAGAATTCTTTGAACTCCTCCACAAGATTGTCCACTATTTGTATATCCTGCCCAGATTATCCCCCAAATAGCTTTATCCAGATCACAATCGCTTAGAACAATTGCTGCATCATTCCCTCCGAGCTCCAATACTGTAGGTATCAATTTTTTGGCAGCTGCCGTTTGGATTTTTATGCCAGTTTCTACACTTCCAGTAAAGAAAATCTTATCAACAGAACCTTCTAAAAAACCATCTAAAGTATCGGGTCCGCTTGAATTGACATAAGCAAAAAGTCCATCTGGTAATTTTGCGGATTCAAATGCTTTGTAAAGTATATGCCCAACATGCTGTGTTTCTGTTGCGACTTTTAATATAACACCATTTCCAGCTAAAAGAGCCATCACTACTTCAGAAAATGGTATAGAGAAAGGATAGTTCCATGGTGAGATTATACCTATGACTCCATAAGGATAATAAATTTCATATGACTTTTTATTAAAAGTTAGTATAGAATTACCTTTTAATAATTTTGGTTTAAGCCATTTTTTAGCATATTTTGTGTAATAATTTATAGCCATAATTGCTGGGAAAACCTCAGCAACAAAACTATCTATTAAAAGTTTACCATTATCATCACTAATAGCTTTAGCTATTTCATAATAATTTTGTAAAAGATATTTTTGAACATTTTTCATAGCCTTTATTCTTTCTTTAATAGAAGTAGCTTTCCATAACTTCGCAGCAGCCTTGCACTTCTTAATTGAATTAATGACATCCTCTTTAGAATTTCTTGGATACTTTGCAATTTCTTTCTTATTGGCTGGATTTATAGATAAAACCTCATTCATACATTCTCCTATCATATTACACTTAAAGTTTTATAATTTTTTATTAAACTTTTTTCTAAATTTTTAGCATTTTATACTATTTATTTTTTTTTCCAACAAAATTATCCATCGAAGAGTGTATACCCAGAAAATTAGCAATCAAATCGAAAAAACTTGTTGGAAATAATCTTAGTAACCATGTAAAATAAACTAAAAATGGGAATATAACTCTTGTTTTACCTTTTTTTATTCCTTTATAAATTTTTTCTACAGCTATTTCTGGCTCATAAATTGGAAGCAATACTGGAAATTTTGTTCTAACACCATTAAACATGCCTGTATTTATATAATATGGGCAAACAACAGTTGTTCTTACTTTACTTTTTATCTTAAAAAGTTCCATTCTTAATGATTCATCAATGCCAAAAGCAGCAAATTTACTTGCACAATAATCGGATAACTTTGGAACACCAATTATACCTGCAGCAGAAGATATTGTAACTATATGTCCTTTATTTTGAGCAAGCATAAGTGGAAGAATCTTTTTAATGGTCCAGAAGTGAGACACTGCATTTACAAACATGGTCTTTTCGATTTCATCAAAGCTCGAATCTAAAAGGCTTTTTCCGGTAACAATTCCAGCATTATTTATCAAAATATCTATAAAGTTATACTTATTTAATATTTTATCCATTACCTCAATTACTTCATCTCTTCTGGAAAAATCACATAGATAGCTATCAATATTTTCTTCTCCATATTTATTTTTGAAATCCTCTACCACTTTCTTCAGGTTTTCTTCATCAATATCAACAATAATACATCTATGATTATCATTTAAAAATCTCTGACATAACAATCTCCCGATAATACCTGCACCACCAGTAATTAAAACAGTCTTCTTGCCCTGCATTTTAAGTCCTCCCTATAATAATTTATTATCCTAATATTTCTCCTTAATATACCTCTATACTTTTATCTTCTTTTATCCTATAATAATTTATTATCCTAATATTTCCTAATAAATAATTCATTGTAGTGAAAGAATTATGAAATAACCTGAACTAATTTTAATATCTATTTTATTTCATTCAAAAATTTTTATCTAATTTTTTAATTTATTACCATATTTTAATATATAACCATATGTTGAAAAATAGTCTTATTATGTTTATATTTTTTATAGGAGATAAAAGTGGAAAGAAATGAAATAACATTAAAAGAAAAGATTGCTGAAAATACCTTTTCTTTCTGGTTTTACAATCCAGAAATTGCAAAACATTTTTCTGCAGGACAATTTTTAATATTGAGGGTTGTAAAAGAAGGTGAAAGAATACCTTTAACAATTGCTGATGTTGATAAAGAAAAAAATCTTGTAAGAATCATATTTCAGGTTACTGGACTGACAACAGATCTTCTTTCTAAATTAAAAGAAAAAGATATAATACTTGATGTACTTGGACCATTGGGTCATGGCTTTGAAATTCCCGAAGGAACTAAATCTGTTCTTCTGGTTGGTGGTGGAGTTGGTATTGCACCACTTTTTCCTAAAATAAAAGAAATAGCTATAAATCATAAATTAAAGGCTGATGTTGTTCTTGGTGCAAGATCAAAAAATCTTTTCATACTTGTCGATGAAATTTCAAAAATAGCAAGTAATCTATATCTTTTTACCGATGATGGCAGCTTGGGGCATAAAGGTCTTGTTACAGATGGTATAAACTTTGCAGTTTCTAATAATAAAAAATATGATTTTTGTATAACAATTGGTCCAGTTTTGATGATGAAAGCTGTTGCGGAACTTACAAAAAAATTAAATATACCGACATATGTTTCTTTAAATCCAATAATGATAGATGGAACAGGGATGTGTGGGGGGTGTAGATTTTTATATGGGAAGGAAGTAAAGTTTGCATGTGTCGATGGACCTATTTTTAATGCTTTTCTGGTTAATTTTGATGATCTGGTTCAGAGAAATCGTCAATATAGAGAACAGGAGTGTCAGCTTTTTAAAGGAGAATATAGATGAGAATAGAGCCCAAAATGCAGGACCCAAATATCAGGATAAATAATTTTGAAGAAGTTAATCTTGGTTATACTGAAGAAGAAGCTATAGCTGAAGCAAAAAGATGTAGACTCTGCGGAGTTTGTGTAAAAGGTTGTCCTGTTGGAATAGATATTCCTGCTTTTATCAATTCCATTGCAAAGGGAAAATTTCGACAGGCTATAGATATTATAAGACAATTTTCTGTTCTTCCAGCAGTTTGTGGAAGAGTATGCCCCCAGGAAAATCAATGTGAAAAGCAATGTATATTATCAAGAAAAGGAGAACCAATTAATATTGGAGCCTTAGAAAGGTTTGTTGCAGATAAATTTTCTGAAAAAGAATCTTTTGATATTCCAATCGTAGAAAAATCAGCAGGTATTATTGGTTCCGGTCCTGCTGGTCTTACAGCAGCTTATGAGCTTAGAAAAGCTGGATTCGATGTTACCATATATGAATCATTGCATGCAGCAGGTGGAGTTTTAAGATATGGAATACCTAATTTTAGACTTCCAGACAAGATAATAGATCAAGAATTAGAGTACCTATTAAATCTTGGTGTAAAACTTCAATTAAATTTTCTTGTTGGTAAAACTGTTTATATAAATGAGCTTTTAGAAATTCATGATGGGCTTTTAATAGCTACAGGAGCCGGTCTTCCATCAAGACTTAACATTCCTGGTGAAAATGGTGTTGGAGTTTTTCTGGCAAATGAGTTTCTAACAAGAATTAACCTAATGCATGCATATGAATTTCCTTTATATCATACCCCTATCAAACAATTTACAAAAACCGTTGTTGTAGGCGGGGGCAATGTAGCTATGGATTGTGCAAGAGTTGCAAAAAGACTTGGAGCAGATGTTACCATTGTATATAGAAGAGAAGAAGAAGATATGCCAGCAAGAAGAGAAGAGAGAATCCATGGTAAAGAAGAAGGTATAAAATTCATAACATTAGCAAATCCAGTAGAAATTATTCTCGATGATTATAAAAATGTTAAGGGAATAAAACTTGAAAAAATGAAGATAGCCGGAAAAGGACTTGATGGAAGAAATAAAATTGAAGGAACACTTGAGTATTTTAATCTTGATGCCGATGCTATTATTGTTGCCATTGGTCAAATACCAAACAAGATAATTTCTGAAAATGTTAAGGGATTGAATTTTGATAGTCATGGAAGAGTCATTGTAGATGAAAATTTAAAAACATCATTAAATAGAGTTTGGGCTGCGGGAGATATTGTTACTGGAGCAGCTACTGTTATTTTGGCTATGGGAGAAGCAAAAAGAGCAGCTGCCGATATGATAAAGACTTTATTATGAAACATCTTATTAATAGTAATTTTGCTTACAAGATTTGAAATCTTTAATTTTAATAATATAATTCTTTTAGATATTTTTATAAACTATTATATTGAAATCTTTCTTTAATTTTCAAAGGAAATATCTGTGAAATTTAAGTTTAAGAAAGTTTTTTTCATTTTTTTAACATTATCTGTTTTTTTTATTCTAATAAATATACATAACTTTGATAATAAGCTTTTATTTAAGATAAACAATACTGCATTTGGTCAATCAATCTATACTTTCAATCCTCAAAATACAACAATTGCTTTAATATCTGGTCCCGAAGGTTTTACTCAATTCAGTATAGCAGGTGAAATCCTTAAAGGACTTTTATCCATTAAAAAAGAATTTTTTGTATCTATAATTCTTTATACACTAAACTCATATGATGATTTAGATAGTTTATTTCAGGAAATAATTATCAATCAGGCAAATATTATTATTTCTTATGGAAATGAAATTCGAAATGATTTTAAAAAATTGGCTATAGAAAATCCAGATAGATTTTTTATAGGTATAGACATGTTTTCAAAAGATATTGAATTACAGGATTTCAGTAATAGTTACATTCCAGCTAATCTATGCATGGTTACATATAAAGAGGAAGAAGCTGGTTTTTTAGCAGGTGTTTTTGCTGGTTTGATTACAAAAGATTTTTCTATTATTTCAAATAGATTAAATAATGATAATGTCGTTGGCATAATAGTAGCAAATCCGGATGATAGTAAATATAGATATGAGTTTGGTTTTAGATTAGGTTTACTATCAATAAATGATAAATGTGAAATTCTTGAGTATAAAATAAAAGATGAGAATGATTTTTATCTTATAAGAAAAAATACTGCAAGTTTATATCAAAATAAGGCAGATATTGTTTTTCAACTATGTGGTAAAGGTAGCGGGGCTGCTATACAAGCTGCTTATCTTGGTGGAAATTACATTATTGGTTATGAATTCGATCAGAATATATATGCTCCAGAAAATGTAGTAACTTCTGCTATAAAAAAAATAGCCTCATCGATTTATTATTTAATCAAAAATAATTTTTTAAATGGATTTTCAAACGGAATATTAAGATTGGGAATAAAAGATGGAGCTGTCGGACTTGCTTCATTTCATCAGTTTGATTTGTTGATTCCAGAGCAGATTAAAAAAACTTTGTATACCTTAAGTTCTTCTATTGCAGAAGGGAAAATAAATATACCCTATGTAAGTTATTCGGAAGAAGAAAAAAATATACAGGAAGATCAACAGATTAATGATAATACAGATAATTCATCTGATGAAAACTTAATTGATGAAGAAAACCCGGATCAATAAAATAGTTTTATGGTAATTTTTTCTTCAATACCTCTCCTAATCTTTTGACGCCTTCTTCTATTTTTTCTTCTGCTGGAAATGAGAAATTCATCCTGAAAGAATTATATCTGGGTTCATCGCCATAAAATGCAGAACCAATAACATAAGCAACATTGTTTTTTATAACATCATAAAAAAGATCATCGGCATTCATATTTTCTGGAAGTGTAACCCATAAAAACAATCCACCTTCTGGTTTTGTCCATCTTATACCTTTATCATCCGGAAAATACTTCTCAAATGCATCAAGCATTAAATTTTTTCTTTTTGAATAAAGCTGAATATTCTTTTCTATCCTGCTTTCAAGTAAACCTCTTTCCATATATTCTGCAGTAATTATCTGATTAAATGGTGCTGTACATAAATCTACTGCCTGTTTTATTACGACAAGTTTATCTATAACTTTTGGGTGGGCAATAATCCAGCCAAGCCTTAAACCAGGACAGTAAATTTTAGAAAAAGTAAATAGACCAATGACTCTACCAGATTGATCCAGTTCATAAAGATAAGGCAGATCCACATTCTCATATCTTAATTCTTTATAAGGAGCATCTTCAATTATCATAAAGTCATATTTATTGGCAATTTCAATTATTTTTTTCCTTTTTTCAAGCGAAGT
>JBKBTB010000254.1:0-2715 GCA_046291015.1 Exilispira sp.
GCTTTTAAATATCTTTTTGATATTTTCATCTATATTAATCAATTTAATTCTTCCCTTATATTTAGAAACCTTTTTTTGAAAGTAAATTAATCTTGCGAGAATGTATGAATTAATTGAATCAAGATTTGTAAAATCAAGAATAATTAAATTTACTTTTTGTTTTGTCATTTCATCGATCTTATTGAAAAATTCATCTATTAAATCTTGATTCTTATTAATTACAAGATAATCTTGAATCAATGGGTATGAAATAATATTTTTTTCTTTATTTTCCATAAAATATGATTTTAGAATAATTTATATCAAATAAGTTATATATATGGTCGATATATAAATAGATGTAAATAATATAAATTCAAGAAAAATGTCTTATAAGAGATTTATAAATATTTTTATTATTTTCCTTTTTTTATTCTCTATTATCTTTTTTTTTCAATCCTGCAAATCTAATAAATCTGAAAATGCATTTATATCTATTTCAGAAGATTGGGATTACAAGTTTTACAGATCAAATGAAAAAGATTTTTCAGATAGTATCTTAATTGCAAGTGGAAAAATAGATTTACCTGTTAATTTTAAGAGTTTGATAAAAAATGGGCAAACATATCCTGAAAGAGGCATTGTTTATCTTAATAAAACAATAGAAATAAATTATAATATAATTAAAAATAGCAAATTTATTGGAATATATTTTGGGAAGATAATAGATTGCAGTGAAATTTACATTGATGGAAATCTTATTTCTAAAAATGGAATTTTCAAAAATTATTTTTTTACTTCCTGGAATAAAAATATTCTGGTAAAAATTCCAAATTTGAATAAAAAGGGAATTGAAAAAATAAACATTGAAATGAAAGTATATTATCATCCAGATGGCTCAGTTCAGGATAGAATTCTTTTAGGTGATTATGACCAATTAAGAAAAATTGAAAGAATAAATAATTTAATAGATATAGATTTAAAGCTTGTATTTCTTTTAATTTCAATATTATTTGTTGTAATTTTTTTTTATATTGGATTAAAATTAAAATATAATTATTATATCTACTTTTCTTTGCTAACTTTTCAACTTACCATTTTTACTCTTATTTATGTTTTGACAGATTTACCGATTGAACATTCTATTTTTAATTATCTTTTTGAATATAAATCAATATATCTTGCCTGCATCCTTATTATTTTATTTATTACAGAATACTTAAATGAAAAGGCTGATAAGATATTAAAATCTGGTATAATTTTATCATTTATTGGCTTTATACTTGATACAATTATTTTCAATAGATTTATAAGATTAATTATATATCAGGCATTTAATTTACTTCTTTATTTAATTTTTATATATTTAGTCATATATGTTTTCAGGTATTATTTAAAAAATAAAACAAAAAAAAGCCAGCAACTACTATTTTCGATTTTTATTCTGTTTTTATCCTTAACAAATGATTTATTATCCTTTCAGTTTCCTGATTTAATCAAAAGTTTTTATCCAGAAAATATTACATTAAAATATTTGAATATCTATGGTTATCAATTATTTATAATAATAATAGCAACAAATTTAGTAAGAGATCTTGTCAATTCTTTTTATAGACTTAGTAGATTGACAAAAGATCTGGATAAAATTTCTTTTGAACTTAAAAATCAAAAAGAATTATTAGTTGATAATGTTCAGAAAATTTTAGACGAAGCAAAAGAAAGCTTTATTAGTTCTGAAAAATTATCGCAAACTGGTAATGATTTTAACAAATTCTTGTATAACTTAAAAGATCAAATTCAAAAAATGAAAGATTCCCTTATTTTATCGTCAAAAAATGAAGAAAGAATTTCCGAAAAGATAAAACAGCTTTTCAATAAACTCGAAAATGTCCAGCAAGGTTACAATAACACAAATAAAATACTTGGAATTGTAATTGAAAAAATAGATCAAATTATATTGAATACCAATAACATTGAAAACATAGTAGAACAAACCTCTTTATTGTCTCTTAATTCATCTGTTATTGCAGGTAAAGCGATGGAAAAGGGGAAAGGGTTTTCTATAATCTCAGATGAAATAAGAAAATTAGCATTAAAGTCCGCAAACTTTTCTTCAAGTGCCCATAAAGGGATTGAAAATATATTAAAATCGCTTGAAGAGACAAGAATAAGAAGTAAAGAATTTCTGGTTGTTTTCAATGAATATATAGAGAAATACAATAAATTGATAGAATATCTTAAAGTAAATCAAGAAAATCATAATAATTTCAATAATAAAATAGAACAGATGATAAACATGATCGAAAAAATATCCCTGCTTGCAAATGAAATTGATGAAAAATCAAAGAAATTGTATGAATTATCCAATGAAAATATAAATGTCAATATGGAAATTTAGAGATAATTTTATGAAAGATTTATTAAATAAATTTCGTATAATTCTTTTAATATTGAATTTTATATTTGTTTTATTATTAGCTTTGGTTTTTATTTTTTCATATTCAGGTCATTTAATAGATAAAAAGATTAATTATATTTCACTTGATAGAGAATGGAAGTACTCATTTTATCAAAATGATCAATTGGTTGAAACACAGACAATTTCACTTCCTTTCGATATTTCAGGGCATATTGAAAATCAAAAAGGAATTGTCGTTTTAGAAAAAGATGTTAATCTTTCAAACTTTAAAAATCCAGGTATTAGACTTGGCATGCTTGGTGATGGTATCGAGGTAT
>JBKBTB010000255.1:0-2702 GCA_046291015.1 Exilispira sp.
ATTTTATCTTTTACATTTTATTTTTCATGTATCTTAATTTTTTTATATTTTATCTTTTATATTTTATTTTTCATGTATCTTAATTTTTTTATATTTTATCTTTTATATTTTATTTTTCATGTATCTTAATTTTTTTATATTTTATCTTTTAATTTTATTTTTTATCTATCTTATTATTTTTATATTTTTTTATATTTTGTCATCCATTTAATATAAATTAAGTTAGTTTATCAAAAAAAAATGTCAAAATTTCATTAAAAAATTTTGTAATTATTTTTTATTTTCTTACTTATTAAAATTAAAAAGCCATTTATAATATTATCTTTTTATATCTGAGAAGGGATTATGATTACATTAAAGACATTATATCTCGATGAAGGGATAAGTCATCTGGTCGAAATCGAGTGTGATAGTGCTCCAGGTATACCGGGGGTTATTTTTTCTGGAAGGGCTGGTAAGATTATTGAAGAGAGTGCAATAAGAGTAAAACAGGCTATAAGAAATGTATTTAATCTTTCTTTTAATCAGAAAATTTTGATCAATCTTATACCTTCTGATATCAAAAAAAATACAAATTTGTTTGATCTCCCTCTTGCTATTGCAATTTTAGCTGCTATAAATAAATTAAGTTTTTCAATAACAGATACTTTAATTTTAGGAGAATTATCTCTTTCTGGACAGATTAAAATTAATCATTCGGTTATTCCCCATATTTTAAGAGCTAAACTATTTGACTTTAAAAGTTGTATAATTCCAGAAGAAAGAATCCCCGAAAACCTATATCTTCCAGTAAAAATTTTAAAAGTTAAAAATCTTTTTCAATGCTGGCAAATTATTTTGAATGATAAAGATAAAAAAGATGAGAAAGAAAATAATGACATATATGTAAAAGTTAGTAATTCAGATTCTGATAAAACATATAATTATCATAAATCAGAAAAAATTTCTTTTTTTCCAATTAATATAAACAAAACTACTTTTAGGGATAATTTATTATTATCAAATTATATAGATAAACCAACAGAATATGATTTCAAGTTTTATAGAGGTGGAAAGCTCGTTAAAAGAGCATTAACAATTTGCGCGGCAGGATTTCATTCAATTTATTTACTTGGACCTTCAGGTACCGGGAAAACATTACTTTCAACAATGTTTAAAGACATATTACCACCTTTATTAAAAAAAGAGGAATATGAGCTTATTGACCTTTATTCTCAATATAATATTCCATTTGATGAAAATAGAATAACAAGACCATACAGAACACCTCACCATAGTTCAACAATTACATCAATTGTTGGAGGTGGATCTCCTCTTTCTTTGGGGGAGGTAACTCTTGCTCACAATGGAGTACTGGTTCTTGATGAGATCAATCTTTTTAATAAAAAGGTTCTTGAAAGTTTAAGAGAGCCATTCGAAGAGCAAAAAGTGATGATTTGTCGCTCCAGATATAAAATTATACTTCCTTCATCTTTTATATTATTTTTAATAAGTAATCTATGTAGTTGTGGAAATTGTGGTTCTATAAAAAGAGTATGCACCTGCAATGAAGAACAGAGAAGGATATTTTTATCTCATGTTTCCAATGCTTTGAAAGACAGGATAGATATTATTTATCAAATTAATGAAGATTCAATAAATGATAATGATTCAATAGATAATAATTTTATTAAAAATCAAGTTATAAGGGCATTTGAAAAACAATTTTATAGATATCTTGGATCAAGTTATACTTTTAATGCAAAAGTTTATAAAACTGATTTAAATAAATATATAAAATTAGATGGCGAGCTTGAAACTTTTCTTTTTACAACAATGAAAAAAATTGGTCAATCATTTAGAAGAATGGAAAAAGTGATAAAAGTTGCCAGAACGATAGCAGATATTGAAAATCATAAAGATATTTTAAAATCCGATTTGATTGAATCAATTTTTTATGTTACTGGATTTAAAAGTTAAAAATGGTATTGACTTTAACCTTTCAAATTTTGTATATTATTTTAAAGATTTTTTGAAGCCCAGGAGGATAAGATGAAAATTAAACCTTTAAATGATAGGATTTTAGTCAAAGTATTACCACCTGAAGAAAAAACTAAAGGAGGACTTTTTTTACCTCAAACAGCTCAGGAAAAAACACAGGAAGGTATTGTTGAAGCTATTGGAGATAGCGACCAGATTAAGGTTAAGGTTGGTGATAAAATAATTTACGACAAATATGCTGGAACTTCTTTGAAAATTGACGAGCAGGATTATCTTATTCTTAAAAATAATGATATCCTTGCTATAGTAGAAAAATAATTTTTTAATTTATTTTATGGCTACCAGCATCTAGTGGTAGCCTTTTTTAATAATTTTTATTTTAATCTTTCAAAGGCTAAAGCTGTTCTAGCTGGAAGATAAATAGAAATCCCATAATTTTTTGTATTATTTTCAGATAATTCAAATACGGGATATAATATCGATTTATCAACTCTATCAAATCCCCCAAAGATATTATCATCAGATGAAAATATTAATTTATAATCCTTGTAATTTTTATGCTTAGTATTACCAATGCTTATTATATAGTTTTCAAAGCTAAAGAGTGGATTTAAATTAAATGCATAAATTATTTCATCCTTAATGAAAGTTATTATTTTATCTTTATTGTTAACATTTACCTTTTCTACTCTGCTTGGAAGGTTATTATGTTTTAACTTATA
>JBKBTB010000029.1:0-13323 GCA_046291015.1 Exilispira sp.
ACTTATAGAATCAGCCTATCTCATTCATTTAATCTCCCGAATATTCTACCATTTAGTTATACCATTGTTTATATTGGAGGAGAAGAAGGATATCAGTTCACATTTACCGGAACAAATAAGTTTAGTCTTACTATATCAACCTCCATTAGCTTTTAAGTTTTTGTAAAATTTTTGTAAATCCGAATTTCTTTTATTAATTTTCTATTATAACCTTTTACTTTTTAATTATATTTTTTTAATTATATTCTAATCTTTTTATTTTTATTCCATTCAATTTTTATTAATTTTTTTATTTATATTTTTATAAATTTTTGTAATATTATTATGACTGACTTATAAAGAATATAAAAAGCAGGATCTCTTTATGAAATATATAAGCACAGTAAATAATCAATATTATTCATCTACTTTTTCTATTGTAAAAGGTCTTGCAGATGAAGGTGGGCTTTTTGTTCCAGAAAATTTACCATTATTTGATATTGAAAAAATAATAGATAAAAACTATAAGGATATTGCCTATCGAATATTAAAGCTTTTTTTTGATCAATTTAGCGATGAAAAGCTTCGGAAGATGATTGAAAGCGCATATAATACTAGTAATTTTGAGACTGAAAATGTTTGTGAAATAAAGGATTTTAACCCATTATTTTTTCTTGAGCTATACCATGGAAAAACCTATGCCTTTAAGGATTTAGCCCTTTCAATTTTCCCGGATCTCTTAAAAGAATCTGCTAAAGCAGAAGGAATAAAAGAGAAAATTGTTATTTTAACTGCAACTTCAGGTGATACTGGTAAAGCGGTTCTAGAAGCCTTTAGTGATGTTGAAGGAATAGAAGTAGTTGTTTTTTATCCTCAAGATGGTGTTAGTGAGATGCAAAAGCTTCAAATGATTACATCCAGCGGGAAAAATTTACATGTTGCAGCAATAAATGGGAATTTTGATGATGCTCAAAAAATTGTTAAGAATATATTTGCAGACGAAAATTTTTTATTAAAGATGAAATCTAAAGGATATATTTTTACATCAGCAAATTCAATTAATATAGGAAGACTTCTTCCTCAAATTGTCTATTATTTTTATACTTATATTAATCTTCTGGAGAAAAAAGTATTAAAATCTGGTGAAAAAATAAATTTTGTTGTGCCTACCGGTAATTTTGGAAATATTTTAGCCTGTTACTATGCTAAAAAGATGGGGTTACCCATAGAAATTATAATATGTGCCTCAAATAGCAATAATATACTGTATGAATTTTTTACAAAGGGTAAAATCGATTTAAATAGAAAATTTTATAAAACTATATCACCTTCTATGGATATTTTAATACCGAGCAACTTTGAAAGATTTCTATTTGATATTACCGGTAAAAATTTTGAAGTAATAAAAAAGTATAAAGATGATATTAAAAAAGGCTATTATGAACTGGATAAAGAAAATTTTGAGAAAATAGAAGGTTTTTTTGCTTCTTATTCAACAGATTCACAAACTTTTTCGGCAATAAATAAAGTTTACTATAATTGTAACTACCTTATTGATCCTCATACAGCAGTCGCTTATAAAGTTTATGAAGATTATATTAAGTTTTGTGAAGAGTATAATTGTAAAGAATTGATAAATACAAAGACAGTAATTGTCTCAACAGCAAGTCCTTTTAAGTTCCCGAAAATCTGTATTGAAGCTGTTGGTAAAGTGTCGTATGCAATAAATAGATTTTCTGAAATTGAACTTGCATTTTTACTTTCACAAATAACTGGCATAAAATTACCTTTAGCAATAGAAAAACTTAAAAATAGTCCTGTGCTTCATAATATGATTATAGAAAAAGATAATGCCAGACAATTTTTAGAAGAGATTTTAGATTGATGTTCATCGATAAATATATCATTGATAAATATATTATTGATAAAAATATAATTTTGAAAAATATAACAAACATAATAATAAATATCATAATAGTAAGATTGAAAGTAAGTAAACATTAAGGTGGTATAAAAATATTATGAAAATAACTGTTCCTGCAACTACATCAAATATAGGAAGTGGATTTGATGTTCTTGGGATTGCATTAAATATTTTTTTGGAAGTTGAAATTAAGACAGATTCAAAAAATCTTAAAATTGAAGGTTGTCCATCAATATATTGCAATGAAGAAAATCTTATTTTAAAAGGTATGAAAAAAGTTTTTGAACTTTATGAGAAAAATTACTGGGATGATATAAAGAATAGCCTTTTTATCAATATTAAAAGTGATATACCTGTTGCAAGAGGTCTTGGAAGCAGTGCAAGCTGTATAGCTTCTGGATTGGTTTTTGCGAACGAATATCTTTTTCAAAAATATAATATAGAAAAACTTGAAAAAATTGATTTGATCAAACTTGGAACGGAGCTTGAAGGTCATCCAGATAATATATCAGCCGCTATTTTAGGTGGGATGACATCATCATGTATCGATAAAAAAAATAACATAATTTATTCACAAAAAATTAACATTGATTATGCTTTTCTGAAAAAATTTTCTTTTTATATTTTAATCCCCGATTTTGAAGTTAAAACTGAAATGGCAAGAAAGATTTTACCGAAAAAAGTAGAGTTACAGGATGCTGTTTTCAATCTTTCAAGACTGGCTTTGCTTTTTACATCTTTAATCAATAAGGAGGAAACACTTTTCGCACTTTCTTTTGATGATAGACTTCATCAAAAATATAGAAGCAAATTTATTTATAATTATGATGAGATCATTAATTTTGCAAAAGAAAGTGGAGCTATAGCAACATTTATAAGTGGTTCTGGTTCAAGTTTAATTGCGATAAAGAAAAATGAAAATAGAAAGAATGTAAAAGAAGATATGGAAGATAAATTTGAAATATCAATCAAAAAGAAACTACAAACTATAAAAGAAAGATATAATAAAAACTGGTTAATAAAAAAAGTTGATATAGAAAAGCATGGAGCTAAAGTTGTTTTATAATAAATTTAATTAATGCAATTCTTAATTTTAGCTATCTGATAAATAGATAAATGCTTGGATAAATAAATGCTTTGAATAAATAAAAAAAGTAGAAAAGATTATTTGATAAATAATTTACCTATATTAAATGCTATAAATGAAATTATATAAGCTAAAATTAGTTGATATGATATTGCAATCCACATCCACTTTTTCCCCGCTTCTTTTCTTATCATAGCGACTGTAGCTATGCATGGAACATATAAAAGTATAAAAATTAAAAAGGCATAAGCTGAGGCAGGATCAAAAAAGTAAGAAAGTGTATCTGGAAAAGTTAAAATTACACCATTATTTAAAGTAATTGAAGGGATTAAAGTAGCCAGAGAACCAATTACAAGTTCCTTTCCAATAAAACCAAAAATTAGCGAGACAAATACCTGCCAGTAACCAAAACCCAAAGGTTTAAATAAAGGAGCAAAAATCTTACCAAGAAGACCTATTATACTCTTATCGTTACCATAAGAATTTTTGTCCGGAAAATATGCCAATAAGAATAAGATTAAAGATGCAGTTAAAATATAAAAAATAATTCTTTTAATAAAATCATAAACTCTAATGATCATTGACCGAAATGCATTTTTAATTGAAGGGGTTCTATATGGCGGAAGATCTATAAGTAATGTTACTTCATCATATTTAAAAAATATAGTTTTAAAAAGTCTTCCAATAATTAGGGCAAAAATTATTCCAGTAATATATAATGAAAACACTATCAGTGCTGTATTTTCAGGAAAAAATACAGAAGCAAAAAGAAGATAAACTGGCAATCTTGCAGAGCAGGATATAAGAGGGTTAATTAAAATTGTTACAATTCTGTCTTTTGCTGTTTCTAATGTCCTTGAAGCCATAATTGCCGGGACATTGCAACCAAAGCCCAATATTAATGGTATAAAAGATTTTCCATGGAGTCCGGCAATATGCATTAATTTATCAGACATAAATGAAGCTCTTGCCATATAACCAGAATCTTCAAGAATTGCTATTAAGAAAAATAGGATTGCTATTACTGGAATAAATGAACCAACTGTGCTTAAAGGAGGTAATAATCCATTTAGAAGAAGTGATTTTAAGAAAAATAATATATTATTGTTTTCTGGTAATTTTATTATCAGACTACTTATAAACTTAAAACCTGAATTTATAAGATTTGAAAGAGGTTTACTAAAAGTGAAGGTAAACTGGAATATTAAAAATAGGGCAATAAAGAAAATTAAAAGTCCCCAGAATCTTGAAGTTAAAATTCTATCAATTGAATCAGAAAAAGTAAATCTCGATTTTTTTGTCTCCTTTTTCATCATGATTTCATTTGAAAGTGCTTTTGCCTTACTATATTTAAAATCCAGAAGTATATTAACAGGATCCTGTTTATAATTTTTTGCAAGTTCAGATGCTTTATCTTTAGCCAGCGCTAAAATATATAATTTTTGTTCTACTTTTAATGGTAAAATATCATAAATATAAGAATCCATACATATTAAAAAAATAGAACAGAACCATAGTTTCTTTTTAGAAAAATCAGGCATAAATTCACAAAGCTTGCTATAAATAGCATCTACATGATCTCTAAATTCGTTTGGCAAAGTATCATTAAAGTTATATTCATTTTTGTCATCAGATTGAAGTAGCTTTTTATCTATAGCATCAATAAGCTTATCTATACCAGTTCTTTTAAGTGCACTTATTAAAAAGGCTTCAATAGGAACAAATTGTTTTAATTTTTCAGGAAAAATCTTGATTCCATAATCATCAAGTTCATCACTCATATTTATTGCAAGAACCATTGGTATTTTTCTATCAAGCAAAGATAGAGCAAGGATAAGACTTCTTTCAAGCATTGTACCATCAATAATAGTGAGAATAAGATCAATATCTTCTTCTATTAAAAATTTTTTCGCTATATTTTCATCTATTGAATCTGAAAAAAAACCCCATAAGCCAGGAAGATCAACAATAGTAATTTTAAAGTTATCTGTCTCAAAAATTCCCTCAATTTTTTCGACAGTAACTCCAGACCAGTTACCTGTTTTTTGATTTGATCCAGTCAATAAGTTAAAAAGAGTCGTTTTACCAGAATTTGGATTTCCTATTATTGCAATTCTTTTTTCTATTTTTTCTTTCATAATATTTATATAACAGTACCCTTTAATTAATTTTCTCTACAATTATATTATGAGCAGCGCCGCGACCAAGACCAATCCTTAATGTGTCTTTTGCTATAAGAACCTGACCAGCCTGATTTGAAAGCACTTCTATCTCATCAAAAGGTAAAATACCCATCTGTTTTAATCTTAATTCAATCCTGTATCCGGTAAAATATTTTATTTTAAACCTGCCTTTTGTTGCTCTGGATAATGTTATAGTATTTGAATTGTCTCGATTTTCAAAATTTGTATTGTTGTTAGATATTAATTCAGAATTTAAGTATTTTTTAAGTTTATCATAACAATCTTTATTGTTATCAAAGAATTCAACAGCTTTTTTTATATCATTAAGGAAGGAAGAAAGATAATGCTCTATTTTACAAACTATCTTTTCTATCTCATTATCCTGTAAATTTATAAAATTCTTAAAAAATTTAGTTATTGTGCTTCTTCTTTCAGTAATTTGTTCTGCATAAGCAATTCCTAAAGGAGTAATTTCTACATACTCGTAAGGTTGATGACTTAAAAATCCTTTTTCTACAAGTTGATTTATTGCTGATGTTGCAGAAGCATTGGTGACACCAATCAAAGCAGAAATATCCTTTAATCTAACTGTTTTTTTTTCTTTAATCAGTTTATTAACAGCTAAAAGATAATCTTCAAGTCCTGGAGTGAGATTGTTGAAATTGTCAGACATAAATTTACCTCTAATTAGATTTTAGATATTTCTAATATAATTTTATTAAACTAAAATTTTTAGTCAAGACTAAATAAATATTTTTATTGACAGATATTGAAAAAAATATAGGTAATTTTTATTGAATTACTAATGGAATTATAACTGGAACATTTAAGTGATTTTATCAAAAAATAAAAATATGGAGGTATTACTAAAACAATGTATAAGCCTAGTCTTTCCTACCTGGAAATTATTGCTCAGGATAAAAATAACAGAATTTTGAAAAAAAGAGAAATCATAGAAAATTTAATGAAAAAACATCCAACTCCTTTTTTAATATTGCAGGAATCTGAAATCAGAAAGTCATTAAATTATTTCAGAAAGTATTTACCAGAAATCTTTATTCATTATGCAATAAAATCAAATGCGGATACCTGGATACTCGATATGCTTAAAGATGAAAATGTTTGCTTTGATGTTGCCTCAGCAGGCGAGATAAGTCTTCTTTCAAGACTTAAAATTCCAGGGAGCAGGATGATTCTTGCAAACCCGATAAAAAATGAGCATTCTCTTGATTTTATGTTTAAAAAGAAGGTAGATAGTTATACCTTTGACAATGAAGCAGAACTTGAAAAAATATATAATTTTAAGAAAAAATATAATCATACTTTTATTCCCAAAGCAATTTTAAGGATAAAAACTTATTCTCAGGATGTTCAAACAGATTTATCATTAAAATTTGGTTGTACAGTCGATGAAGCTCCATCTCTTATTAAAAAAGCGCATACTCTTGGTTTAAATCCAGCTGGACTTGCTTTTCATGTTGGTACACAATCATACCTTGTTGAAAATTACAGAAAAAGTCTTGATGATTGTATGACTATCATAAAAAAAGTTAAAAAAGATTATGATATAGAGCTTTCAATTATAGATATTGGTGGTGGATTTCCGGTAGATACAGAAAAGGGCTCTGGTATTGATAATCTTGACCAATTTTTTAAATCATTACAGGAAGTTATTCGATCCTACGATTTATCTGGAATCAGGTTATATGCAGAACCAGGTCGTATAATTTCAGCAGCAGCAGGAACTCTTATAAGCATGATTATAGGGAAAAAACAAAGAGATGGTGTCAACTGGCTATTTTTAAATGATGGAGTATATGGTTGCTATTCAGGAACAATCTATGATCATGCGAAATTTGCTTTCTATCCAATAGATAAAAAATATTATAGTGACCAATATGTTGGTAAACTTATTCCATATACTATAGCCGGTCCTACCTGTGATTCAATAGATATAATAGCAGAAAATGTAATGCTTCCTTCCGATATTAATATTGGAGACAAGCTATTTTCAACAGATATTGGTGCTTATTCTATAATGTCTGCTACAAAATTTAATGGTTTTCAACCAGCAACAGTTCTTTATCTTAATGCCAATGATAAGCTTGAAAATGTGCATATAGATATTGATTTTGATATTAGTAAATTGATAAATGATGTATCTGTTTCTATCGCCGAATAAAAATTTGATAAACAAATGCTTAAGACTGCTGGTATAATAATTCTTCATATAGATTTTTATATTTATTGATAAAAGCAGAGCTGCTAAAATTTTCAAATGCATACTGCCTTATTTTTTCTTTATCATATCTATTATTATTTTTATACATCATTATCATGGCGTTTTTTATACCCTCAATATCATTTACTTCTGTCAAAATTCCGCATTGATCATTTATTATATCCTTAGGACCGCCACAATTTGTTGCTATTACAGGGACTCCCTTTGCAAGAGCTTCAATATAAACAATTCCGAAAGTTTCAAATCTACTTGCTAGTACAAAGCAATTTGAGTTTTCTAAAAGATATTCTACAGATGATCTATCAAGTTGACCTAATAAGATTACCTTATCTTTTAAATTAAGTTTTTTAATTTGTTGCTCAATTTTTATTTTAAATGGTCCATCACCACCTATAAAAAGTTTTACTTCCTTTTTTTCATAAGATTGTATGTGAGAACTTTGCATGTAACTATCTATGGTATCTTTATGAAAATTATTATTAAAATTATTGTAAGAAGGATTGTAAAAAGCATTGTAAAACGCATCTATAATTATTTCAAAGCCTTTAGACTCTTTTAAGTTTCCTATAGATGAAAAAATAAAGTAGTTATTTTGATTAAAATAATATAATAATTTTTTATCCAAAGTTTGTTTTTTATTATCATCTAAAATATTGAAAAAATCGTCTGAAATAGAATTTGGTATGACTGTAAATTTTGATGCAATATTAATATCATTATTTACAATATATCTACTAAAGGATTCTTTTAATGTACTACTGACAAATACTACTTTTGAAGAATATTCAATGGCTTTTCTAATCAAATCAATTGTTTTTCTATTTTCTTTTCCAGTCAAAAATCTTGAATGATGTTCAGTGATAACTAAAGGTATATTATATTTTCTTGCGATTTTACTTGATTCAACTCCAGCCCATAGAAATGATTGTGCATTTATCAGATCGATTTTTCCAAATTTTTTTATAATTTTATTTACATAATATCGTAAAAAGAAATAGAAGAAATATGTCTTTTTATAATGAATCTTCGGAAAACCATAAAAATATATATTATTTTCATTTTTTATAATCTTTTTTCCCGCTTCTATTTCTTCAGGATAGATAACAAATAAATTTGTGCATATTTTAGATAAAGCTTTCGCTTGTTCATAAAAAAAAATTCCATTTGATGGTTTTTTTTTGCTTATAAACCAGGAAGGTACATACAATATATTCATTAATATTGCTCCTTTACAATAAAAAATATATTCTATTATTTTTATTTCAATTTAATTGGTTTTTATAAACTTTTAAGTTGATGAATTCAGTTTTAAAGTTAAAATCTAATTGTTATATTATAATCAATCAAAAAATATGACAAATTAAATTAATACTTAAAAAATTTTTGTAAAATTAAATTAGAACTTATAATAACAAGACTTATAATAGATTAATGGAAGAATTATATGATTAAACCAGTAGTATTCATAAGTAAATGTATCACATTTGAACCTGTTAGATATAGTGGGCAGATGGTTTCATCAGAGTTTGTCGATAAGCTAAAGCCATTTATTATACCGGTTACGCATTGTCCAGAGGTTGAAATTGGACTTGGTGTGCCGAGAGATTCAATCAGAATTCTTGTTTTTGAAGATAAAGAAAAAAATATTAAAAAATTTAAGTTAATTCAACCTTCAACAAATATAGATCTTACTTTTAAAATGCTTGAATATTCTCAAAATTTGCTGGAAAAAATAGGTCAAATAGATGGATTTATATTAAAAGCAAAATCTCCAAGTTGTGGAATAAGAGATGTAAAATTATATAATGAAAAAAATGAGCTTATTCCATTGAACAGGAAAAATCCAGGAATTTTTGGTGGAATTGTATTAGAGAAATTTAAAAATAAAATTGTTGAGGATGAACAAAGACTTATAGATAGCTTTTTAAAAGATAATTTTCTAAAATCTATCTATCTTTCTGCTAATTTTAGAGTAATTAGCTTAAATAAAAAAATACAAAATCTTATTAAATATCATGAGAAAAATAAACTTCTTTTAATGTCTTATAGTCAGTATAATATGAGGTTGCTTGGTAAAATTGTTGCTGATGCAAAGAAAATTGGTTTAGAAGAATCATTTAAGCAATATGAAGATTTGTTAGGTAAAACCATATCCAGACCTTACAAAAAAACCGAGTTAATAAATTGTTTTGAACATTCTTTTGGTTATTTTAAAGATCAATTGAAGCCAGGTGAAAAAAAATTTTTTTTGGATAACTTGAAAGATTTTTCAGATAGTAAAGTTAGTCAGCTTGCAGTCATAACATTACTAAAATCTTATATAATTCGATTTGAAGAAAAATATCTTTCTAATCAGACACTTTTTAATCCATATCCACAAGAGCTTATGTATTAGTAAAAAGCTGAATTATAAAAAAAAATTTTAGATCAATGGAAAATGAAAGAATAAAATTATTGAAAAATTTACCGGTAAATGGCGGGAAATATGTTTTGTACTGGATGCAGGCATCTCAAAGAGTATTTTACAATCATGCTCTTAACTTTGCGATAAAAGAGGCAAATAGATTAAATTTGCCTGTGCTTGTTGTTTTTGGACTTACACCAAATTTCCCGGGTGCAAACTTACGGCATTATAAATTCATGCTTGAAGGATTAATTGAAGTCTGTATATTATTAAAATCTTATGGTATTGGTTTTATTATGGAAATATCCGATCAACCTTTTGAGATTGTCATTAAATATTCTACCAATGCAGCATTGGTTGTTTTTGATAAAGGATATACAAGAATTCAAAAAATATGGAGGATAGAAGCCTTTAAGTTTATTGAAAAAAGAATATATGAAATCGAGTCAGATGTAGTTGTTCCGGTAGAAATTGCATCAGATAAAGAAGAATATTCAGCCTTTACACTTAGAAAAAAACTACTAAAAAAATTAAAATATTTTTTAACAGAAGTTGATTTTCCAGAAGTTAATAAAAATTTTAATTTAAATTTACTACAATTAGATAAAAACAACCCTGAATCAAAAAATAATATTAATAAGATAGATGAAATTCTTAAAATATTAAAATGTGATAAATCTGTTTTACCTTCATCTTATTATAAAGGTAGCTATAGTGAAGCGAAAAAGAGACTGGATGAATTTATTGAAATGAAAATTAACTATTATGATCAATTAAGAAATGATCCATCATCTGATTTTCAATCTAATTTAAGTCCTTACATTCATTTTGGGCAGATTTCAACTCTTGAAATTACCTTAAGGATAATAGAAAAACTAAAGGAAAAAGCATTTAATATTGAACAATTTTATATCAATCAATTTTTAGAAGAGCTTATAGTAAGAAGAGAGCTGGCTATAAACTTTGTGTATTATAATGATAATTATGATAATCTTAATATGCTGCCTTTATGGGCAAAAAAAACATTAAAAGAACATGAAAATGATAAAAGAGAATATATTTATTCATTATCAGATTTTGAAAATGCAAAAACACACGATATATACTGGAATGCTGCTCAAATGGAAATGGTTAAAACAGGGAAAATGCATGGTTATATGAGGATGTACTGGGGTAAAAAAGTTATAGAATGGACAAAGTTCCCTCAGGATGCTTTTGAATATTTGATATATCTCAACGATAAATATGAAATTGATGGAAGAGATCCAAATGGATATGCAGGTATTGCCTGGTGTTTCGGTAAGCATGATAGACCCTGGGCAGTTCATAAGATTTTTGGCAATATTAGATATATGAATGATAAAGGGCTTGAAAGAAAATTTGATATGAAAGAATATATAAAAAAAGTTAATAAGCTATAATTAATATACTATAAATGGCATTATTTATTTTATATTCTTAAAAAGATCTCCAAAAGTGGTACTCTTTTGATTCTGCTTATTTTTTAAGTTTCTGGCTTCACAATTATGATCTGATGAATTATGATTTAATGATTTTGAAGATTTCGATAAAACAGCTTCAGGTGATTTAGGACCTTCTTTTTTCATTGAAAGCGAGACTCTACCTCTTTCTTTATCAATATCAATGACTCTTACTTCAACTATCTGTCCAACCTGCACAACACTTAATGGATCGCCAACAAAACCATCTGAAAGTTCTGAAATATGAACAAGACCATCATTTTTGATACCTATATCTACAAAAGCACCAAAATCTGTAACATTTCTAACTGTTCCTTTTAAAATCATCCCAATCTGAAGATCTTCGATTGATAAAACATCAGATTTTAATTCTGGTGCTTCAATATCTTCTCTGGGGTCTCTTGCAGGTCTTTTAAAATCTTCTAAAATATCATGAATTGTCTCTTTGTTTTTTCCATATTTTTGAGCTATCTGTAAAGCTATTTCTTCTTTTAATTCTTTACCAGATTCTATGATTTTTAAAAGTTCTTCTGCAATAGGATAGGATTCTGGATGAATCCAGCTATTGTCAAGTTTATTTGACGATTCAGGTATTCTTAAAAATCCAGCAGCCTGGGTAAATACTTTCTCACCTACACCTGGTACCTTAAGCAAATCGAATCTGCTTTTAAATGGACCATGTTTAATCCTGTATTCAACAATATTTTTTGCAACTTTTTCTGAAATACCACTAACATGTTTTAATAGTGGTACTGATGCGGTATTTAAAAATACTCCAACTTTGTTTACTGCATCTTCGACAATTTCGTCAAGGGTTTTTGAAAGTTCTCTCTGATTTACATCATGCTGATACTGCCCAACTCCAAGTGATTTTGGATCAATCTTTACATACTCTGTAAGAGGATCTAAAACCCTTCTTCCAATTGATATAGCACCTCTAACTGTTACATCAAGTTCGGGAAATTCCTCTCTTGCAATATCAGAAGCTGAATATACTGATGCTCCTGTTTCTGGAACAATTAAAAATTTGCAATTCAAGTTTCTTTGTTTAATTGCTTTTGCAACAAGTTTCTCAACATCACGACATGCTGTGCCATTGCCTATCGCAATAAGCTGTACCCTGTATTTTTTAACAAGTTTTTCAAGTATATCTATAGAATCTTCTTCCTCTTCTTGATATATTTTTGTATCATCAAGATAGTTACCAAATTCATCCAGGATTGCTATTTTTGAACCTGTTCTTATGCCGGGATCTATAGCCATTATTCTTCTGTTTTTAAGAGGGGGTGTAAGAAGAAGATTATAAAGATTTTTAGCAAATACTGTTATAGCCTCTTTTTCAGCTTTTTCGGTAAGATTTTGTCTTATGTCAGAGATAATCGAAGGATATAAAAGTCTCTTATATCCATCATCACATGCAAATTTAAGATAATTATTATCAATACAGTTATTTTTTTCTATAAATAATTTATAAATCATCATAAATGATGATTCATCATCAATTGTAATTTTTACAGATAGCTTCTCCTTATTTTCTCCTCTATTTATGGCAAGGATTCTATGATTTTTTATAGATCTTACAGGTTCTTTATAATCTTTATACATGTCAAATTCATCTTTTTCTTCTGGATTTTTTTTCTTAACTTCAAAATTTCCCGTATCTATAACAATCTGTCTTAATAAATTTCTTACATCAAAAAATTCAGCAAATTCTTCTGCAATTATGTCCATAGCACCACTAATGGCTTCATCAATATTATTTACTCCAAGTTCAGCATTGATAAATTCTTTTGCCCTTTGCTCTATGCTATCATTTTTCTTGATAATCTCTGCAAGTGGTGCAAGACCTTTTTCGATGGCTTTTGCAGCTCTTGTTTTCCTTTTTGGCTTATATGGTAAGTAAAGCTCTTCCACCTCAGATAATTTTTCAGAATTAAGTATTTTTTCTTCAAGCTCTTTTGTAAGTTTTCCCTGAGATAAAATAGAACTTAGAACTTCACCTTTTCTTTGATAAAGATTTCTT
>JBKBTB010000256.1:0-2677 GCA_046291015.1 Exilispira sp.
ACGATAGTATGGAGAAACAGAGAATAAGGATTTTGGGTACTATAAGAAAACAGATACAACAGAAGTTATACTTTTCCCTCTTCTACCATTTAAGAACTCGATTGATATTCAGGCAAAAAATATTGTGGCATTTAATCAATATCTTGCTGAATATAAAGCAGAAACCGAAAAATCAATGAATCAGGAGGTTAGCTCTATAATCAATACTTTTTGATTTATAAAGCTATAATATAATTTTTTATATATTTTTTATTTTATAACATAAGTTTTAGTTATAGTTACTGGATTTTAATTATTTTTTTTATCTTTTTCTTTTAAAATATTTTTTAGCTTTTCTCCAATTTCATTCATCATAAAAGGTTTCTGAATATATTCAACACCACTATCTAAAATACCATGATGAACAATTACATTATCTGTATATCCAGACATAAATAGAACTTTAATCTCTGGATATTTTGCTTTTATTTTATCGACAAGTTGCCTGCCATTCATTTCAGGCATAATAACATCGGTTAATATACAGTCGAAAAGATTACCATTTCTTTCAATTATTGAAAGTGCTTCAAAAGGGCTTTTAGCAACTGTTACATTGTAATTTAGTTTTTCAAGCATTAATTTTGTGACTCTTCTTAAATTTTCATCATCTTCAACAAGTAATATTTTTTCACCTGAAGCGCGAACATTTTCGCTTTTATCTTCATTCATTGAACTAATTTCTTCTTTTTTATTTGAGCTCGGAAAGTATACCTTAAATGTTGTTCCCTTTCCAATTTCAGAATATACAAAAATATTCCCTTCAAGTTGTTTTACTATACCATATACTGTAGCTAATCCAAGGCCACTTCCTTTCCCCTTTTCTTTTGTTGTAAAGAAAGGTTCAAAAATTCTATTTAAAGTTTCCTTATCCATTCCAGCCCCATTATCTGAAATAGCTAACATAACATGTTTTCCCTTTATTGTACCGACATGAGTAGCAGTATATTTATCATCAAATTCAACAATAGATGTCTCAATAATTATTTTACCTCCATTTATAAGTGCATCTCTTGAATTGGCAACAAGATTGATTATAATTTGTTGAATCTGAACAGGATCTGCCAGTATATTATCTAAATTGCTGCTTAAAATTATTTGAAGTTCAATATCTTCTCTTATAGTTTTTTTAATCATATCTTCCATTGATTTTATTATATTATTGAGATTCACAACTCTTAGTTCAAGAGTTTGTCTTCTTCCAAAAGCAAGAAGCTGTTTTATAATATCTTTTGAATTTTGCGCAGCATTAATAATTTGATTTATTTCATAATCAGACTCGCCAATTTCAACAAGTCTGGATTTTATTTGTTCTGAATAACCTAAAATAATTGCTATTAAATTATTAAAGTCATGTGCCACTCCACCTGCAAGCATACCTATAGACTCTATTTTTTGAATCTGCAAAATATGTTCGTGAAGTTTTTGTTTTTCTTCTTCTGATTTTATCTTTTCTGTAATGTCTCTAGCTATACCTTCAATAGCTATTAAATCCCCTTTTTCATCATAAATTGGAACAAATTTCAAATCAAGATAAATAATCTGATTGTTTTTTGTTATAAATCGAATATTATATGTTTTACCAAAATCCTTTCTACCTTTTAGAATATCATATACAAGATTTTTATCTTTTTCAAAAACTGTTTTAAAGACAAAATCTGGATCTATATAATATTCTTCTGGTTTATAGCCAGCAATTTTATTTACAGCTTCATTTATATAAGAAAATTTTGGAGAAGGTTTTATTTCATATCTAAATATTATATCTAAAGCATTATTGAAAAGTCTTTTAAATTTTTCTTCGCTTTGATGAAGTCTTATTAAAAGATCTTCCTGTTTCTCATTAGCCTTTTTAAGTTGTTCAATAATTAATTGGTTTTCAGTCTGGGTTTGTAATTCTTCTATCTTAATGGATGCAAATCTTGCTATTGTATTAAAAAAATTAATATCCTCTTCGGTAAATTTTCCCTTTTCATGTTGAAAACCAATAATTATGACTCCAAAAATATTTTCTTGATAATATAAAGGAATATAAAGAATTGTCTTTAAGTCTCTTATTTTAACAATTTCAAGCTCTTTTTCTGTTAAACAAACCTTGCTTATATCTTCAATATAAATATATCTTTTGCTTTTTAATGCCTTTTCAATATATCTATGTTCTTCTAAGTTTGCATATTTTAAATCATCTGGGAAATTTTCAGTAAGAGCTGGAAACGCAGAATTTAAATAAAGTATATTTTTTTGTAAAATATAAACGGCAGAAGATATGTTTTCCATAAGTGATGAAATAGATATTGGTATCTTATTGAATATTTCGTTAATATCTATCGATTCAGTTAAAGACTGGCTAATTTCTAAAAGCATTTTCAATTTCTTATTATTTTCCTGAAGTTTTATTTCTGCCTCATACTTTTCGGTAATATCCAGGCCAATTGAAAGCACATATTCATTCCCTTTTTTATCCTTTATAAAATTATTTCTCCAGCTAATCATTCTTTTATTACCATTTTTAGCCAGAATAAAATTCATATATTCATGATTTTTTAATTTTTTACCAGTTATATTATTCCATTGTTCGATTAAATTTTCTTTGTCATTATTATTTATAAAAATATCAAACCAGCTTTTGCCCATTACCTCT
>JBKBTB010000030.1:0-12952 GCA_046291015.1 Exilispira sp.
TGTAAGTATGCTTGGTCTAACTGTAGTTATTTTGATAAAAGAAAGCCCTGTGATATTAAAATATATTTCATATAAAATAGAGGAAAATTTAAGATTTTTAGATATAGATATTTTTTATGGCAATAAATATATATCTTCCTCTATACTTAAACTTAATAAGAAAAAATGCATTATATGTTCAAATAATTATGACTGGTGTTTATATAATAAAAAGCATACTATTAGAAATATGAGAAGGTTAACCATATATAAGATTAAAAAATTTACTGGATAAGTTTAGGGAAAAATATCTTTTTAAATTTGATAAATAAAATAGACAGTATAATTAAAAGTAAAAGGCTAACTAAGACAAATCTATTTGCAAGGCAAATAACAAAAAAATAGATTATTAAAAATGAAAAATAAAAGATAATAGTTTTGATATATCTGTAAAAAAGAAATACACAAAATAATATAGAAAAAGATATTGTAATGAAATTAAATAATGAAAAATTCAAAAGGTATATTTGAATCTTTGAAAGATAAAACAATCCAACTGTAAATAGTGAAATAATTAAAAATATAACTATAATAACAAATATAAGAAAAATTGTTTCATTTTCTAATAAAAATTTTCTTTTTTTCATTATATAAACTTTTAACTATTCGACAGTAACTGATTTGGCGAGATTTCTAGGTTTATCAACATCCAGACCTCTTCTAACTGCAACATAGTAGGCAAATAGCTGTAATGGAATTATATTTAATATTGGAGATAATGCAGGCAGAGTGTTTGGGACATAAATTACATGATCGACATGTTTTTGAATTTCTTTATCATTTTCAGAAGCGATTGCTATAACATTTCCTTTTCTTGCCTTAACCTCTTTAATGTTGCTGATAACTTTTTCATAAAGGAAATCTTTTGTCGCAATAACGAAAACAGGCATGTTTTCATCAATTAAAGCAATGGGACCATGTTTCATCTCTGCAGCTGGATATCCTTCTGCATGTATATAAGAAATTTCTTTAAGTTTTAATGCGCCTTCAAGGGCAACAGGATAATTAATACCCCTGCCTAAAAACAATGCATTGCTAGAGTTATAAAATTGTTCAGCAATATTTTGGATAATTGGCGAGTTATGCAAAATTTGTTCAACTTTTTCAGGAAGATTGTATAATTCTTTTAAGTGCAAAAAAGCCTCTTCATAAGATACTGTTCCAAGTAATCTTCCAATAAATATGGATATTAAGGCTAAAACACTTACTTGAGAGGTAAATGCCTTTGTTGAAGCAACACCAATTTCCGGTCCAGCATGCAGATAAACTCCTGAAGCAGTTTCTCTTGCTATAGTTGAGTTAACAACATTGCATATACCAAGACATGTTGCTTCTCTTCTCCTGGCTTCTTTTAAGGCAGCTATAGTATCTGCTGTTTCACCAGATTGCGAGATAAAAAAACAGATTGTAGATTCATCTATATATACATTTTTATATCTCATTTCAGATGCATATTCGACCTTGACCGGTTTTCTAATGAAGTTATTAAACATATATTCGCCTATTAAAGCCGCATGCCATGAGGTTCCGCAACCGGCAAGGATAAAATTTGAAGATTTTTTAATTTTGTCTGTAACAGCATATAGACCATCTAATCTTACATTTGCTTCTTCAAAATTTATTCGTCCTCTAACAGCATTTGAAATGGTATCTGGCTGCTCAAATATTTCTTTAAGCATATAATGTGGATAACCATTCATTTCAATCTTTTGTAAATCTGTCTCTATTTGAACTATCTGCTTTATAAGATTTTGATTCTGGAATGATACAAACCTATAGGAATTTTTATATAATACTACAATTTCTTCTTCATTGACATATATTATTCTATTTGTATATGGTGCGATGGCATTGACATCAGATGCTAAGTAATTACCATCTTCGCCTAATCCAACTATAAGGGGAGAACCTTTTTTAGCCGCAATAATTGTGTCTGGATGATCTTTATGGATAATGGCAAAGGCAAAGGATCCAACACATTCTTTTAATGAAATTAACACTGCATCAAGAATGTTTCCACTATAATTTGATTCAATTAAATGAGCAAATACTTCTGTATCTGTATCCGAAACAAATTTATGACCTTTTTCAATTAAATATTTTTTCAAAATATTAAAATTCTCAATAATACCATTATGAACAACTGCTATTTTAGAATGGCAATCAAGATGCGGGTGAGCGTTCTTTTCACTTGGCTCTCCATGTGTTGCCCATCTGGTATGAGCAATCGCACAATTATAAACTTCATTAAGATTAGAAATTTTATTTTCAAGATTTATAACTTTACCGGTAGATTTTTTTATAAGTAATTCATTTTCATTTAATAGAGCAATTCCAGCAGAATCATAACCTCTATATTCTAAATGTTTAAGTCCGTTTATACAAATCTCTTTCGCATCATGATCTCCAATATAACCTACAATTCCACACATAAGGTTTCCTTATAATTTATTGTTGGCTTTCTTGCTTTTTATTAAAAAAATCATTTAGAAAATCATTTAGATCATTCTTATGTATAGGTTTGGTTAAAAATGCCTTTGCACCTAATTTTAAGCATGTATCTTTTGTGAATTTATCAGATAAAGCACTTAAAACAATAATATCAATATCTTTACTAACTCTTTTAATGACTTCCTGACCTGATATCCCAGACATCATCAAGTCAAGTATCATAAGATCATAATACTTATTTTCAACCATTTTTAATGCATCATAACCATTGTAAACAGATTCAACATCATAGCCTAAAATCATAAGTTCAAGTTTATGCATATCATTGATATCAGGGTCATCTTCAACAAGCAAAATTATTTTACCCTTTTTTTGAATATTTGTATTATCAAGATTGTTTTTACATCTTAAAATATATTCTTTTACAAGTTTTCTATAAGTTGGAATATTTTGAGAATCAAATTCAGATTCTATATCTAATTTAAGCTTATGAGTGTATTCTTTAATTTCAAGTTCTTTTATAAATTCAGGTGAGCTGGAATCTACCGCAATATATTCAGAATGTCTATCAACATAAAAACCAAAATTATCGATAAAGGGTGCTTTTTCATATACAAGTTTTAAAAAAGGATATCTTGAAGATCCAATTTGCAATTTGTATGAAGGAGAATCATTAAAAATCTCATATTTGAAATTATTTAATGCTTCTTCAACTGAATTACTATTGTAAATACTCTCGATTCTTGATAAAATGTTTTGTGGGGGGTTGTCGCCTTGATAAGCTATTTTAATATATATATCAATGGCTTTTTTTAGAACAGAAAGATTGAGATTATGTTTTATTTCACTCATATTAACCTTTATTATTAATAAGTAATTATTTAACTTTAAAAAAAGTTTATAATTTCAAGGATAATTATAATAACAAAATAATTATAATACAGTTTAAATAAAATTTCAAAAAAACTAATTGAAAAAAAAAGGGCTATTCCTTATAAAGGAAAGCCCTAAATGCCGAGAGGTGGAATCGAACCGCCGACACAAGGATTTTCAGTCCTTTGCTCTACCGACTGAGCTATCTCGGCTTACAGATAAGAAACTATCATCTACTACAATTTTGTCAATAATTTTTTTTAAATTTAATGCTTTATCATATATCTCAAACCATAAACTTTGTAATTCTGCTATCTTTTGAACTTTTTTATTGCTAAATTTTAATAAAAAATAATCGTTTATTCCTTTTATAGAGAGTTTATCGACATATACCAGTTTCTTAATAATTTTAATTTTTTTTATGTCATGATTTGTATAAATCCTGTGCCCAAATTTATTTTTCTTTGGTTTTAATGCTATTATAGCTTCTTCCCAGTTGCGAAGAGTGTGTGGTTTTAATTCGCAAATTTTGCAAACTTCCGAAATTGTATAATAAATCTTTTCTTCATTCATAAAAATACTTTAATTTTCATTATTTATTTTTTCTTTTAAAAGAAAATTTATTTTCAGTTGAATTAAGAAGTCTTTTAATATTATCTTTATGACGAATTAAAATTATTGTTCCAATTAAAATGATGGAAATTATCATATAATAAGATTTTACAAAGAAAAATGAGGTAATAATAATAACAAAAACCGATACAATAGAACCAAGAGAAATAAATTTAGAAATAAGAACTACTATAATAAAAACACAAAAGGATATAAATACTCCTGCTGGATTTAAAAATAGCATTACCCCAAGTCCTGTTGCGACACCTTTTCCTCCAGAAAATCCAGTAAATGGGTTAAAAGTATTTCCACAAATTATAAATAAAGCAATTATAGAAATCCAGAAATCAAGGCTAAAAGCAGAAGACTCCAATTTAAAATATAATAAAATTGGTTTAAATAAGAATAAAGGGATAAATGCTTTTGATGAATCTATTATTAAAGTTACTAAACCATAAACCGGACCCAGAGCCCTTGTGACATTTGTAGCTCCAATATTTTTTGAACCAACATTTCGAATATCAATCTTTCTAATTTTTCCAATTATTATTCCAGTAGGAATTGCAGCTATAAAAAATGAAATGATAGGATAGATAATAAAAAATATCATTTTCTTTTCTCAAATTTTATTTTAATTGGTATAGATTCAAGGTTTAAATTATTTCTTAATTCATTTATTATATATTGAGTGTAATAAGCCGGGATTTGTCCTGGATCTTTGTTGGTAAAAACTTTGTAAATTCTTGGGACTCTTTTTACTTCAACCATATAAAAAAGGTTTAAAAAAGATGAACCAATTAATATTGGTTTAATTTCGGCAATTTTTTCGATTACTTTATTTAATTGAGATGTTTTATGTTGCTTATTTATTCTATAAAACAAATCCAGACAGTAGTCAAGTAAACTTTCAACATTAAAATTATTCTTAGCTGAAATAAAAAACTTTTTTACATATAAAATCTGGGGAAACTGAAAATTTAAATCCCCTTCAAGATTCTTAATAAATTTACCAAATTGATCTATATTTTTATTATAATTTTTATTATAATCGACTAATTTATTACTTAAAAGATCGATTTTATTTAATGCAAGTATATAACCTTTTCCTTTATTTATAATATAATCTGAAATTTTTTTATCTTGAGATGTTATAAAATCATTTGAATCGACTAAATGAATAACAATATCGCTACTATCAATAGCATAGAAACTTCTCTTAATACAATAATATTCAAGATCTGTATCTATTTTGCTTTTTTTTCTTATACCGGCTGTATCTGTTAAAATTATTCTATGATTTTTATAATCTATTGTAGTTTCTATAGCATCTCTTGTTGTACCTGGTATATCTGATACTATCGCTTTATCTTTTTTTATTATGCAATTTAAAAGAGTTGATTTTCCAGTATTTGGTCTTCCTACAATTGCAAGTCTAAAGCTATAAGAACTCTTACTTTTTAAATCCTGATACTCATCGTGAAAATCATTATTAGAATTATTATCATATTTATCTTTTTCTTCATTTATTATCTTAATTATATTTTCTTCAAGAACATCTATATTGTCTCTATGAATTGCAGAAATAGGAATAATTGTTTTTACTCCCAGTCTATAGATTTCAGTGGGAAGAATTTCTTTATATTTTCCTTCACTCTTATTTACAACAAGGATATATTTCTTGGAGTTTTTCTTTATAAATCTTAAAAATGCTAAATCCTCATCAATAATTTTATCTTTCTCAACAACAAAAAGAACAAGATCCGAAGAACAGATCGCTTCTTTAGCTTTTTCTCCTATAAGATTATATAATGGGTCCTTGCTTTCAAACTCAAAACCTCCAGTATCTATAAGAAGAACTTTTTGATCATCAATTTCAACAATTTTTTCAATGGGATCTCTCGTTGTTCCAGGCTCTGAAAATTCTATTGCAACTCTTTTCTGTACAAAAATATTAAAGATTGTCGATTTGCCCACATTTGGCCTTCCAGCAATAACAATCTTAAAAATTTTATTTGAGTTATGCATAATTTAATTCCATTATTCTATGTAATACTTTATTTGATATTTTATAAGTTATTTTATCTGTTTTTGTATTTTATTTAAGTTATAATATTTTCTATTTTAATATTTTCATGTCAATTACAAATTTAATAAGATTATAATATTTAATCCAAATATAATTTATAAAATGAACTGAATTTTAATTCATTTCAATAAGTGAAAAAGTTCATATACTTCATAATCTCTTTCTTTTACCCAATTGACTACAATATCTTCGATCTTGTTAGATGATATTAAGTTTAAAACCTTTGCAGCTAAGGTTTCACAATCTTTAATATTTAACGAATGAATAAGCTTATTTACAAGCATATAAGATGATGGTGGAATGGAAAATTTTCTTAATCCCATACCCAAAAGCAACGGTATAGAAAATATATCTGAAGCCATCTCTCCACACATAGAAACTTCAAGGTTTAATTTATTGGCTTTTTTTATTACTAAATTTAAAAACCTTAATACAGATGGGTTAGAATACTTAAAAAGATAGGCAACTTTTTCATTTCCCCTGTCGCATGCAAGAAGATATTGAATCAAATCATTTGTTCCTATAGAAATAAAATCAATTTCTTTTGATAGTTCATCCAAGATATATAAAACTGATGGAATTTCAAACATAATACCAAGTTTAAAATTTTTACAGTATGGGATATTAGAGTTTTCAAGCTGACTTATAGCTTCTTTAAATAACTTTTTAGTTTCAATTACCTCTTCGAAATTTGAGACCATAGGAATCATTATTTTTAAGTTTTTTGCAGAAAAACCAGCTCTAAGGATGGCTCGGATTTGTTCTATAAATAGATTTGGCCTTGAAAGGCAGAATCTTATTGCTCTGTAGCCTAAAAAAGGATTTTTTTCATTAACCGATGCATATCCGGGAATAATTTTATCTCCTCCAAGATCTAATGTTCTAATAGTTATTTCTTTATCGAGATGATAAGTTGAAAATATTTTCTTAAACATATTATATTGAACTTCTTCGGGAGGAAATGAATTGGATTGAAGAACAATAAATTCAGATCTATATAATCCAATCCCTTTAATTGAAGTTCTTAGAAGAGATGGTATTTCTTCGGCAAAGGCTATATTTGCTAAAATATCAAGAGTTGTTCCATCTAAGGTTTTTGATTCTTTGTTGTTGTATGGATGAAATCTGCTTAATAATCTTTTTTGCCTCGCTTGTAAAATTTTTGCTTCGTTTATTTCTTCATTTGTTGGTTTTAAGATAACATCTCCTGTTAAAGGATTTAAAATCAATTCATCTCCATTTTGAGCTACAGATGTAATAAATTCAACACCTAAAACAGATGGGATAGAAAGGCTTCTTGCCATAATGGCTGTATGAGATGTGTAACCCCCAAGTTCAGTAATAAGACCTGCAATTTTCTTATGTTCTAAAATTATTGGATCAGTAGGAGAAATGGATCTTGCAACAATTATAGAATCAGCAGGTATATTTAAATCAGAAGAATTATCATCTTTTTTAGTTAAATTTAACATTATTTTTTCACCAATAGAAGAGATATCTTCAGATCTTTGGGCGAAAGAAATGTTTGGTAGACTTTGAAATTTAGATATTAATTCTTCTAAGACTATATATAAAGCCCATTCTGCATTTTTCTGACCCTTTTTTATCTCGTTTGTTACCATAGAAACAAAATTGGGATCATTTAAGAATAATATGAATGATGTATATAGATAAAGTTCATCATTGCTAAGGGTTTTTTCAAGTGAACTTTTTATAATATTTATATCTTCAGATGTCTTTTCAATTGCTTTTAGAAATCTATCTATTTCATCATTAACATTTAATACATTATATTTAGGTATTGTGTATGATTCTCTTAAATAAAGGTATACCCTGCCATAAGAAATTGTACCAGATATACCAATACCTTTTAATTTCATTTTAACCCTTTTTTTAAAAAATAAGATATATTTTCAATTATGCAAGATATTAAAGAATTATAAGTTGAAAAAAAAAGATAAATTTTTATATTTAATTAAATGAAACACAGAAGAAAAATAACTTTTTCTACACTATTATCTTCTTTTTTGACATATATAGTCGCATTGCCTATTCAAACTATTATTTTCCTATTTGGACTGCTATTTAAAAAGTTAAAATTGAATAGAATTTTTCTATTTATGTCAAAATACTGGAGTATATTTTTTTTCAAAATAATAGGTATAAAGTTAAGAGCTTACGGTTTAGAAAATATTGATTTAAATAAAAATTATCTTATTGTAGCTAATCATGCAAGTTATTATGATGTTGCTGCAATCATCTATTTTATGCCAAATACTGTTTGGGTAGTAAATAAAAGATTTTTTAAAGTTCTTTTCTTTGGTCAGCTTCTAAAAGAAATGGATTGTATACCGGTAGACTCTAAGAAATTGAAAGAAACTATAAAAAAACTGGAAGATAGATCAAAAAAGCTTCATAAACATTATTCAAGTTCAATAGCAATATTTCCTGAAGGCACAAGAACTATGGATGGTAAAATACATGAATTTAAAAGAGGCTTTATTTCTATCTGGAAAAATACAAAATTCGATTTACTTCCTGTAACTATAAATGGAACTTATATAGTTAAGCCAAAATGGAGTTTTTTTATTTATTTTACAAGAGAAGTTTCTTTAATTTTTCATAAACCAATTTCTTATCAAGAGTTTGATAATTTCGATGTAAAAGAATTACCGGATATTATAAAAAAAATTATAGAAAAGGATTATGAAATTAAGGACATTTCCTGAAGATTTTATAGTAGAAGAATACTTGAATTTAAATATTAAAGAAAATGGTAAATATGCATGCTTTTTAATAACTAAAAAGGGATGGAGTATTTTTGATTTAATTTCATCAATTAGCAGTAGGTATATTATCCCTAAAAATGAAATATCTATAGCAGGGATAAAAGATAGGCATGCCATTACTACTTCTTATATAAGTATTCCAAAAAATTTAGCGATGAAATTAATAGAAGATTCAAAATCAAATATTAAAATAATACCAAATGTTGATATAAAGTTTATAGGATTTATAGATGAACAATTGAATAGTGATAAAATTAAGTACAATAAATTTACTATTGTAATTAGATCGATTTTTGTAAATGAAATAAAAGCAATACTTGAAAGGGTAGAGTTTGTAAAAAATTATGGTGTACCAAACTATTTTGATGATCAGAGATTTGGAAGTGTAAGACATAGAAAGGGTTTTGTCGCTAAAGAATTGATATTGGATAATTATGAAACTGCAGCCAGGATTCTTTTTGAGATCTCAAGATATGATAAAAAAAATGTAAGAATTGCTAAATCTAATGCATTAAAATTATTGAATGATTCTACTGATAATAAAGACAAAAATATAGATAATTATGCTAATACCTTAAAATTTTTACCCTCCGAGTTAAAGAGTTTTTTCCAATCTATTATTAAAAATAATTTTAATTATATTAATGCATTCAAATCAATGGATAGGCGTTATCTTATTTTGTTATTCCATGCATACCAATCATATTTATTTAATATGCTTTTATCAGAGTTGTTATTAAAAATAAGTGAAAATAAAAATTTTTTTTCTGTAGAAGGCGAGCTTAATAAGTATTTATTTCCGGAAAAATTAAGCAAAGAATTATCAGAAATTTTTTTAAGTTTATATCTTCCTATTCCATCACATAAAATAGTTAATGAAGATAATTTTGAAATAACCTGTGAAAATGATGATAAATTAATTAATAATAAAAATATTGAAATAATAAAAAATGAAAAAAAAATAAATTTACTGATAAGAGAAATATTAAAAAATATTGAAAAAGATGAGAAGATTGAATTTGAAAAAATAAGCTGTAAAAGCTTAGGATTAAAATTAAAAAACTTAAAAAGAAGGGCTTTTATAATTCCATTAGAATTTAAATTATATGATTTTGAAGATGATGATTTTTTTAAAGGGAAGAAAAAAGTTAAGATGCAGTTTCTTTTAGATAAAGGAAGTTATGCTACTATGATAATTAAAGGAATATTTCTTCAGGGTAAATTTGGAAAGGCAAAAATAGTGTCAATCTAAATTTATTTTATAAACACCATACTTATTGTTATAAAAAGAAGTTACTCTATTTTTACCACTTTTTTTTGAATAATATAATGCTTTATCCACTAATTTAATAAAATCTTCTGGTTCATTTATTCCTGGCATAATGGTGGATATACCAATTGAGACACTGAACCTAACTTCTCTTCCTTCAAAGTAAAAAATTGACTGGGAAACTTTTTTTCTAATTCTTTCTGCAATTTGAAATGCAACATAGTTGGATGTTCTGGGTAAAAGAACTGCAAATTCATCACCACCAAATCTTGCTGGTATATCTATGTTTGTTCTTATACAATTTCGAATAATTTTACCAAGTTCAACCAGTGCTAAATCTCCTATTAAATGTCCATATGTGTCATTAACTTCCTTAAAATAATCTATATCAAGCATAATTGCTGAAAAAACATCAGAATATCTTTTAAATACTTCAATTTCTTCTGACATTCTTTGAATAAAGTAAGTATAAATATAAAGGCCCGTTTTCAAATCTGTTATTGCTTTTAGATAATTCTTCTTATTTTGAATGGCGACAGAGGCAAAAGAGACAATATTGGAAATATATTCTATGTCATCTTGATTATATTTTTGATCTTTATTCGAAGAGAGCAATAAAAAGCCAAATATATTTTCTGTTGTCTTTATTGGAAAAAGTATTTCTGGTTTGAATTTTAAAAGTGAGTTAATGATTTCAACAGGTATTAAAAATGAAAAAGTTGAAAAATCAACCTGATTTGGATGAGAAAAGAAAAAGGATTTTATAGGACTAAAATCATTTATATCAATTTTTTCTTCATTTTCCTGAAAATTTAAAAATGTAAAAAATTTGGTCTCTTTCTGCACTTCATCGGGAAAGAGTAATATTACAATATGTTCTATCTCATATTTTGTGATTAATCCATAACAAATTTCTTTTGCAATTGAATTTATATCACCTTCTGAAGAAATAATAAGACCTATTTCAATTAAAGATTTATAATCACTTATTTTTTGATTGAGTTTTTCAATTGAATTTTCTTCAATATTCATTTAATCCTCAACATATCTTAATAATGATATAAACATTTTATAATAATATACTATTTACTAATATAGCACTTTTTATTAATATTCAACATTTGCAATATTTTAGTTATATTATCGTAAATAAATAGGAACTATTTTAATTTTAGACTTGAACTTTTCCTATTAAAATTATAAATTTCTTATGAAATTAATTCAAGGGGAAAAAATGGATGAAATTCTTATTAAAAATATTAATTCAATAAAAAGATTGATTAAAACTGGACTGAATGAGGATTTTAATAGAAAAAAGGATATAACATCAAAAGCAATTTTTAAAAATGAATATGGAAAATGCAGAATAATTGCAAAGCAAAGTGGTGTCATATCTGGAATAGATATTGCAGAATTAGTTTTCAAAATGATTGACAAAAGGGTAATATTTAAAAAATTTAAAAATGATAAAGATAAATTATTACCATCTGATATAGTAGCAGAGATAGAAGGGAAAGTGATATCTTTACTTGAAGGAGAAAGAACAGCGTTAAACCTTCTTGGGTATCTAAGTGGTATAGCTACCATTACTTCGAGATTTGTAGAACTTGCTGAAAATAATACAAAAATACTGGATACCAGGAAAATATTGCCCTGTTATAGAATATTGGCAAAATATGCCGTAAGATGTGGAGGGGCAGAAAATCACAGGAATGGTTTATATGATATGATATTGATAAAAGACAATCATATAGATGCTGCCGGTAGTATCGAGAAAGCAGTTAATAGAGTAAGAAAAAAATATAATAACAGGTATAAGATTGAAGTTGAAACAAGAAACTTAAAAGAAGTTGAAGAAGCTTTGAAAATGAATGTAGATAGAATTATGCTTGACAACATGAGCCTTGATATGGCAAAACAAGCCTTAGATATAATAAATAAAAGAATTGAAACCGAAATTTCTGGAAATATTGATGAAGAAAAGCTTATTCAATATGCTAAATTAAAACCAACTTATATATCTATAGGATTGTTAACTCATTCAGTAAAATGTTTCGATTTTTCTATGAAATTTTATAAAATAACAGCTTAAAAAAGGGGTAAAATAAATGCAGAATATAAAAGAATTAGTTTTAAATATTAAGAAAAGACTAAAAGATGATTTAATAATAGCAGCACATCATTATCAAAATCAAAATATAATTGATGTAGCAGATTATGTTGGCGATTCTTATATGCTTGCAAAAGAGGTTACAAAAATATCAAAAAAAAATATTATACTTTGTGGTGTTAAATTTATGGCTCAGACTGTTAAAATACTTGCCAGAGAAGATCAACATGTTTATATGCCAGAAGTAAACGCATTATGCCCTTTAGCCGAAATGGTTAAGCTCGAAGATCTTGAGTATGTATATAATTATTTAAAAAATACAAGGAATCTTGATATTGTAATAGTTACCTATGTAAATTCCTATGTAGATATTAAAGCTTTTACAGGGAAAACTTATGGTAGTTGTTGCACATCATCCAATGCCGGGAAAATAATAAAATATTTTTTAAACCAAAATAAAAAAATAATATTTGTTCCAGATTTCTATCTGGGTTCAAATTCTTCAATTAAGATAGGAAACTTAAATGTTAAAAGTCTTTTTGAGAATAATAGATTATTACTCGATAATAAAGAAAATTATCAGAATATAGATATTTTTCTATGGAATGGTTTTTGCCCGGTACATCAAGTTTATAAAGAAGAAGATATTATTAATTTTAGAAAAAATTATCCAGGTATAAAGGTTGTTGTTCATCCTGAATCTAAAATTGATGTAGTAAAAC
>JBKBTB010000257.1:0-2638 GCA_046291015.1 Exilispira sp.
TAGACATAAATTTTATTGAAAAATAACCATATTATAGTTTATTTTATCAGAGAAGTAAAAGATGAGAACCGAAATTGCCAAAAAATATTTTTTAAATGGTTTTAATTGTGCACAATCTGTTTTGATAGCATTCAATGATATTATTAAACTTGATGAAAATATACTATTAAAAGTCGCCAGTTCTTTTGGTGGTGGTATGGGTAAAATGCAATTAACCTGCGGAGCAATTACTGGTGCCTATATGGTTCTTGGTTTTATCTTTGGAAAAGATAAAGAAGAAGATAAAAAATCATTGGAAAAAAACTATTTTCTTGTTAGAAAGTTTACAGAACAATTTATTAAACATTTTAATACTGAAAATTGTAAAAATCTTATAAATTGTGATTTGTTAACAGAAGAAGGAAAAAAGTACTTTATTGAAAATAAAATTGCTTCAAATTTTTGCCTTGATCTTGTTAAAAAATCTGTTGAAATCCTTGAAGAAATTCTGAAAGAAGAAAAAATAATATAAGATATAATAATATAAAAATAATAACTTTTCAAAACGATTAATTTACCATTATTTATATATATTTATCAATTTTTTTTTAATGAGGCTTTATGCAATTAATTTTACCAATAGCAATTGGTGGAGCAATCGGTGCAGTTTTAAGATTCTTAATATCCAGGTATATTGGGTCTGTAACAAATACAGCTTTCCCTATTGGAACTTTTATAATAAATCTAAGTGGTTCATTTATTATCGGATTTCTTTATACTCTATTTGAAAAAATAATTTCTACACCCGAAATAAGAGCATTTTTATTGATTGGTTTAATAGGCTCTTTTACCACCTTTTCTACTTATATTCTTGAAACTTTTAATCTTTTTAGAGATAAAGAATTTATAATTGGTTTTTTAAATATTTTTTTAAGTCAGATTTGTGGATTATTAAGTCTTTTTATAGGAATAATAATTGCTAGAATAGTTTTACTTGGAAAGTTTTAATTATCGTTTTACAAGATAATATCTCTATTTATTTTAACCTTTAAATCATATTTATTAATATTAAGGTAATTAGAGGCAGATATGAAATTGGCTGAAAATTCTCTATTGATAAGAATATTTATCGGAGAATCTGATAAGTATAAGGGAAAAATCCTTTATGAAGCTATAGTAGAAAAAGCAAGAGAACTTCATTTAGCTGGAGCTTCTGTTTTTAGGGGGATACTTGGTTATGGAGCAGACAGCAGGATGCATAAAGCAAAACTTCTTGACCTATCAGAAGATCTTCCAATTGTTATAGAAATTGTTGATAGCAAAGAAAATATTGATAAACTTATTCCATTTTTAGATGAAACAGTTACTGAAGGACTTATTACAATAGAAGAAATTAAAGTTATAAAATATAGACATTCGTAAATTAGATATAAATTTTTATAATTCTATTTTAATTATCTGAAAATAATTATACAGGATTTCTTATGGAACCAATCAGAACAGCAATTACCGAAGGAAGATTAATATCATTAGAAAATTTTTAGAAATTTCAAGCTTTAAAGGCATTATGTAATTCAATTGACAATAGTAATCTTATTCCAAAAGAGTTTAATTTATTAAATTCTATTTTAGATAGAGAAACAATTACCAATACATATTTAAGTTTTAATATTGCATGTCCTCATGCTAGAATTCCATATGATGGAGAAATAATATTTTCGATTGGTTATTCTCATGATGGTATTATCTATAATGAAGCCAACGGTGATATTGCGAAATTGATTATTCTATTTTTAATTCCAAAAAATAAAAGTAATGAGTATTTAAATTTAATTGCAAAATTTATAAAATTCTTAACAAAATATGAAAAATTAAGAGATTTTGAAAATATCTTCGATATAAATGCCATACAATCAAGAATACTTGAATGGATCTTTATTATAGAAAATCCAGAAGATGAAGATATAGAAACTGTTTCTGCCCATGCAAATGCATCTTTAATAATCGAAATGATTTTACCTGATATTAAAGAATTAATTGAATCGAAAAGATTTAGCGAATTGCAAAAATTTTTAAATGAACAGGATCCAGTAGAAATTACTGAAATTATTAATTTATTGGAGGAAGAATCTTCGATAAAAATTTTTTAATTATTAACTAAATCTAAAGCCGAGGAAGTTTTTTCCTTACTTGAGACTGAAACACAGAATATGATAATCAATAATCTTGCTAAAGAAGAAGTTAGATCAGTCATTTCCAGTATGGCTTCAGATGACAGAATTACACTATTTGAAGAATTGCCTTCTAATGTTGTAAAGCAACTTTTAGAGCTTTTAGATGAAAACGAAAGGAAAAAAGCTCTTTTACAATTGAACTATCCTGAAGATAGTGTTGGAAGGCTTATATCAAATAAGTATATTGCTGTTACTTTGGATTATAATGTTGGGCAAACATTAAATTATATTAGAGATAAAGGGATTGATTCTGAAAGTATAGAAATAATATATGTCATTAATGAAAAGGGGAAATTAATAGATGATTTGCCACTTAGAAAAATAATACTTTCTGATCCATCTACTTCACTTTTGGAAATACTTGATGGACACTTTGTATGCTTATATTCAAATCAAGATAAAGAAGAAGCAGCTAAAATTTTTAA
>JBKBTB010000258.1:0-2635 GCA_046291015.1 Exilispira sp.
AATAATATTAAAACTCCTTTAATTATTGATATTGTTGAAATTTTATACAATATCAATCAAAACCAGAATATAAAAAAAAGCCTGATGATTCAGGGAATTATTTTTTCAAAAATCTACAATTTAATTATTCCTGAGAATTATAATATAAATCCTAAAAAAGAAATTTATCAAAAATATATAATTGATTATTTGACATCTCAGTCTTTTCAAAAAGAATTCTCTACTTTTAAAAATACTGTAAATAATACAGGCATTCATTTTTTCAGTCTTCTAGATCAAAATAACTCTATTTTTATAAGCTTTATTGCATCAAATTCTCAAGCATATACAGTCATATACTCTTTTAATCTTTTATATCTATCTTCTTTGATGATTGACAACATGAAAACTTATGATTTTAAATTTTCATTAAATATTGATGAGTTTACAAGGGAAATAGAAGCATATACTTTATTTAAGATTATGGATATTGGAATTGGAACATATAGAAAATTATACCTTGCATTATATGTTAGAAATAGTGAATTATTAGGTTATTTAAGTCAAAAAAGATATAGGATAACAAATTTAGCATTTTTTATTTTAGTTTTATTTATTTTTCTTACTATTATAATTTTAGTTACTTTTACCTTAAAAGAATTCAGTTTAAATAAATTAAAATCAGATTTTGTTTCAATAGTTTCTCATGAATTAAAAACACCGATTACAGCCATTCAGCTTATGCTTGAAACTATAATAGATAGATATACATCACTCAATGATGATAAAAAACTGGATTATTTAACAAATATATTTAAAGAAACAGAAAGGCTATTGTTTTTAATAAATAACTTATTGATTTATTCCAGAAATGAAAAAAATAAGCAATTGATTTCAATTTCAACTGTAAATATTTGTCAAATTCTAAAAGATGTTGTAGAATTTTTTAAAATAGATAAAAAATCCATGAAAATTGATATTGATTTTCCAGAAAATAATATAATTATTGAAGCAGATGGTCTTTCATTAAAGCAAGTTTTTTACAACTTAATAGATAATGCATATAAATACAGCAAAGAAAATAAATATTTAAAAATAACAGTTTTAGATGAAAAAAATATTATTAAAATTAAATTCAAAGATAATGGAATTGGTATAAGTAGCAATGAATTACCTTATATATTTGAAAAATTTTATAGAGGAAACGAAACTAATTTTATACCTGGAACCGGACTTGGATTAAGTTTAACAAAGTCTATAGTTGAAATGCATCAGGGTAAAATTACAGTAGCGTCTAACCCTGGTGCTGGCACAGAATTTACGATAATATTACCAAAAAAACAGAGAAATATTAAAAGGAGGATTACAAATGAATCAAAAGAAAATCTTACTGGTTGAGGATGAAAAAGGGATAAGAAATGTTTTAAAAGATAACCTTGAGTATGAAGGTTACAGCATTATCGAAGCCGAAGATGGAGTAAAAGGATTGGAAATTGCTAAAAATGAAGTTCCAGATCTTATTATTCTTGATTTAATGCTTCCACAAATGCATGGATATGATTTTATTAAACAACTAAAAAAAACTCATCCTTCAATACCAATAATTATTGTTTCAGCAAAATCGGAAGAAATTGATAAAATTAAAGGTCTCGATCTTGGAGCTGATGATTATATTACAAAACCCTTTCAAATAAGGGAATTAGTTTCTAGAATTAAAGCTATATTTAGAAGATATAATAAAACTCCAGAAACAATTCAGAGTTTTTCTTTTAAAAATTTTTTAATTGATTTTGATAAAGGGATTATTTATAAAAATGGAGAAAAAGTAGATATTTCATTTTACGAATTTGAAATATTAAAATTTCTTATTCTGAATAAAAATAAACCAGTTACTAGAAATGATATAATAGAAACTGTCTGGAAAGCAGAAGGTGCCATATCATCGAGAAATATAGATACTCATATAGTAAATTTAAGAAAATTAATAGAAGAAGATCCATCGAATCCTAAGTATATTAAAACTGTATTTAGAATTGGATATAAGTTCGAAATCTAATTTTAAATTGATTTATAGAGTATCTAATGATGAATCTAAAGACTGTTGAATTAAATTTTCCATTTTTTGATTTTCTTCTTCAATAATTTTAAAGAAAAGTTTATCGATTAATTTTACTAAAAAAGGATCTTTTTCTAATATTAAAATTGTTTGATCATCTTCCCAGATAAATTGTTTTTGATTTACAACTGGATTACCATATTTCTTATAAAGTCTTTGATACTCTTCATAAAGAGAGATATACTTTGGCTCAAAAATAAATATTATCATAGAAAGTTTATTTTGAAAAAAGAAAAATAGTATTTTTCGAAAATATGGAGGAAATAAAACGGCAACAACATTTTTATCTGGCTGATTAAAATAAATTTCAAGTTCCCCCTGTATAGTCATGTTTTTTTCTTTTGCCAATCTTTCAAATTCTTCTTTATCTATTCCAAGATTTATACCCTGAAAACTTCTGCTTAAAGTATTATTTTGATTCTGCTGTTGAGCTATTAAATTTGAACAGTAAAAGAAAATAAGAATTATTATAAAAGTTATTTTATTTTTCATATTCTTCATAATTATATTTTATATCAATAGAAATACTAAAAAGATATC
>JBKBTB010000031.1:0-12877 GCA_046291015.1 Exilispira sp.
AATTGGTATAAATAAATTAATTGGAATTTTAATTATTATTTTTTCAATGTCATTATATATATATTTACCAAAAATTATTAAGGTTTTTTATAAAAATTTTGAATAATTAATTTAAATTATTAAATATGGAGGGTTAAATATGCCAACATATGAATTTTTTTGTAATAATTGTAATAACAACTTTGAAAAATGGTTATCAATGAAAGAAGAGCATAAGGTCACATGCCCAGGATGTGGTTCTGATAATGTAAAGAAAATTTTCAATACAGTTTCAGGTATACTTTTTAAAGGGAAAGGATTTTATTGCACAGATTATAAAAATAAAAAAGAAGAAAGTTGTTGCTCATCCTCTTCAAATAAAGATAATTTAAAATAAAATTTTAGGATTTAATAGAAGAAATAAAAGAATATATACCAATAAGAAAAAAAGCACCAAAGATTGTGGCTAATGTATTTATACCTAATGGCCATTGAGTTAATATTTTAAATAAATCATTTAAAAAATAAGAACCTAATGCCGCGCCAATAAGTCCAAAAAATATAGCAAGTAGAAACCAAAAATTTGAATTAAATTTTTTTTTCAAAAAATAATAATAGTATAATGCACTTATAAAACCTATTATGGAATAAAATAAAATATGAAAAATAAATCTTATAACTGGATCATTTAGTATATTATATTGCATAATACCACCTTATTTAAAGCTTAAAATAATTCTATTTGATGAAGTTGAGAATGCCGGGGTATAAATATATATACCCTGGACATCCTCTCCTATTGGAATCAAATATAGGGTAATGCTTTTACCAGGCTCATATTTTTGCGAAATCTCATTTTTATTTTCATCAACAAGAATATAAGTATCTCTAACCCCATAATTACTGGAATCTGTTTCAGAATTTATGCTTAGATAAAAATAATATCTAAAATTTTTAATGCTTTTAAAATTTGAAATTTCACTTTCCTGGGGAATTTTATTTAAATAGACAAATTGATTCTGCTCTTTATCAAAATAGGCGAAATGACCAATATTTAAAAAATTTGAAGAATCTTTATAAAAAAAATAATATCCCTTAAAATTATTTTCATTGTTATTACAAACGAAATAAAAAGATAAATTCTTAAGATTTATATCAGAGTCAATAATATCTTGATTTATACTTGCAACAGGTATTTCAAGATGTGGTAAAATTTGAGGTATACTACAATTCATGATTAGCAGAAAAAATATAGAAATAAAGTAGATAAAAAGGGAAAATTTAGCTAATTTTTTCATAAAATATTTTGCAGATATTTTTTAAGTCTTTATCTTCTTATATTTTCTTAATAACTGATCAACATTAAAATCTTCTTTTACATCTAATAGTTCATAAATAGCTACTGGACGAGATTTGCCTTTTACTCTTGTTTTATCAAGAAGTCTACAGATAAAATAATCTTTTACCTTTTCATATGTAAATTCTGAAATGATGATGTTTGTATTATAAATTTTATTTGTGCCTTCAAGTCTGGCACCAGTATTAACTGTATCTCCAATCAATGTATAATCCATTCTACTGGTTGAACCCATATTTCCAACAATAGCATCACCTGTATTAATTCCAATTCCTATGTTTAATCTATATTCTTCTGGCATTTGTTCATTAAATGAATGCAATTCTTTCATCATCTCTATAGCTGTAAGACATGCCAAAATAGCATGATCTTCCTGCGGAAGAGGTGCATTCCAGAATGCCATTATTTCATCACCAACATATTTGTCTAATGTGCCTTCGTATTTAAATATTGTTGCCGTCATTCTGGAAAGATAGTTATTAAGTATAGTAACTATTTCTTCAGGTTGATATTTTTCGGATAATGTCGTAAAGCTTCTAATATCTGAAAAAAGTACTGTTATTTCTTTTCTTTCTCCACCTAATTTAATCATTTCAGGATGCTTTAATAATTCATCGACAATTACCTTTGATACAAAGTTAGAAAATGTATTTCTAATAAATTTTTTCTCTTTTTCTTCTGTAAGAATTCTATAAGCAATCAGTCCTATAAAGGAAAGTATAATTGATAGAATTACAGAAGAAAAAGGAATTAAAATGTTTTTTTTAAAAAACCAAAAAGATATAAATGAATAAAGAAAAAGAATTATACCGATAAATAAATATGATTTAAGTGTTGAAAATCTTGATATAACAATTGTAACAAGAATTGACATTATCAAAATTATAAGAATGGAATAAAAATAAGGTAATTCATAATAAAAAGACTGGGTCATTAATTGATTAAAAGCTAAAGCCAACCATTCTACCCCATACATCATACCAGCTGGTGTTGGCTTGTAGTCTCTTGCGGCTCCAGTAGTATAAACTCCAATAAATATATCTTTATCTTTAAAATAAATTTCTTTGGTCTCTTTATCCATCTGCTGTGGATTATATAAATCATAGATAGAGATACCATGAAATAAAGAACCGGCATTTCCAACATAATTCATTCTTATCTGACCATAAATATCTATGGGTATTTTTATATTTTTAGAAGGGATAAAGATTTGCTTACCAAAATCAATTTCTAACTCTCTAAATGAGACTCCTATTCTATCTAAATAATATAAGAAAACTTGATTGAAATAGATATTATCATCAAAAACATAAACAAGTGGAAATAATCTAACTATCTGGTCCTGCAAAGATACTGTTGAAGGGGAACCATAAGCCTTTTCACAACCGATGTATTCCTTATATGGCGGGATCAACTCCTTCCAGTATAGAGAATTAAAGTAATTAGCTAAATTTTCATCAATTGGTTGACCTTTATATTTTGCTTTATTCAATGGTATTGAATAATTATTTTTAATATATTTAATTTCATCTTCACTATATGTTGTGTTAGATTTTTTTGCTTCAAGGTAAAATTGCATATATACATTGCCAAGTTTTTTAATAGTGCTTGAAAGAAGTTTATCTTCATCTTCTTTAAACTTTTCATTACTGGAAAGCGCTCTTCTGGAAAGGAATGCTATATCAAACACGACTCCATTTGGTATAGGCTCTCCTTTTGAATCAATAAATGATTCAAAAACTGGTATGTACATCCAACGTGGAAAGGGCCATTCCCCCATCTTATCGGCTTGTAAAGATCTTGAATCAACAACTATTAGTTCTATTGATGGTAAAACATTTGGATTTTCCTGAGATATTTCTATGCCTTCTTTCACCTCTTTAGGAGCGGAACCAGGTATTTTTATATCTGTGAATAAATCAAAAACTGTGGATCTATCGAAAGGAAGAAATAAATAATATAGGAGTATAATTATAATAGAGACAAACAATGAAATAAGAACAGGAAACAGCATTTTGTTTTTCTTTAAACCCTCTAAATTCATGAATACCTCTTTAAAAACAAATTGTTCTAATGAATATCATATTAGTATTATAATATAACATTATTTAATATTTTGCAATGTTTGACTTTCTATTTCATATAACAAAATGCTGTTTTTTATTTTTTGATCCATTGCTAGATATGAAGAACCATAATCTCTTTCTATTTTATGATAATACTCAAGAGCTTTTTCAGGATTCTTTTCTATTTCATAAATTTTACCCAATAGATAACATGCCAGGGCTCCAAAATTATTTTTTTTAAATTTTTTATACATCTGAAGAGAAATTTTTTTAGCATTTTCTAAATCATTTAAAACAAGATAAGATTGAATTATACCAAAATAAACATTAACATTGAAATGGGTATTTTTATTAATGATTTTTTTTAGATAATTAATAGAATTAATATAATTTCCATCTAAATAATCCATTAATCCAAGATAATAATAAGCTCTTACCGATTCATGTGTATTGGGATATTTTTTTATAATTTTTTGCAAGACAGGATCAATTTTATTTCTTAATTCTTCTTTATTATTTAAGGTGTTATATTTATCTATATACAGAGTTATATTATCATAAACTGATTCCATCAAGATCAGAGACTTTTTAGCATTATTTTGTGCAATTAAACTATATGTAAAAATACCTATAGTTGCTAATACTATAAAAGCAAAGATTATGATAAATATCAATCTATTCTTTTTTAAATAGTAGAATAATAAATCTACATTATAATTAAAAGTTGTAGTATAATTTTTCCTTATAGGTTTGTTTAGCTGTTTCATAAATTCTCCTAAAATTAAATCAATTTTTATTAATATTCAATTCTTTTATTAATCTGGATAGATAAGTTCTCTGAATTTCTAATTGGCGCGCAGTTTCATTTTGTTTCCAGTTATTTTTATTTAAAATATTTGTAATGTATTCTTTTTTAAATTGATTAATGGCATCTTTTAATGGCATTATTTGATCTATATTTGAGGATGGTGAAGACATTTTAATATTTAATAATATTTGATCTTCTGTAATTTCATTTCCTTCACAAAGAACACAGGATCTCTCAATAATGTTTTCCAGTTCCCTTATATTTCCAGGCCAGTGATATTCACATAATTTCTTCATTGCACCATCAGATATTGAGGCTATATGTTTATTCAGTTCCGTATTATATTTTTCTACAAAATGTTTTACAAGAATAGGTATATCTTCTATTCTATCACGAAGTGGAGGTAAATAAATGGGAAAAACATTTAGTCTATAATACAAATCTTCTCTAAATTTTTTATTTCCGACTTCTTCTGGCAAATCTTTATTTGTCGCTGCAATAATTCTAACATTTACAACACAGGGAAAACTTGAACCCAATTTCTGAATTTCTTTTGATTCCAAGAATCGAAGTAATTTTGCCTGAGTAGATAAAGGAATTTCACCAATTTCATCAAGAAAAACAGTTCCACCATCCGCTAATTCTAATTTTCCAATTGAGTCTTTTACAGCTCCTGTAAAAGCACCTTTCTGGTATCCAAACAATTCTGATTCCAGAAGTGTTTCAGGAATAGCAGCACAGTTTACTTTTATAAATGGTTTATTTTTTCTTTTAGATAAATTATGAATCAATTCAGCAAATAATTCCTTGCCTGTTCCGGATTCACCCTGCAAAAGAACTGTGGAATCAGAATTAGCAACTATTTCTGCCATTTTAAACTTCTCTTTCAATATCGCAGATTCACCTATTATCTTTCTTGAAATCTTATAGGTATTCAATTGAGATTCTAAAAATTCTGTTTTATTTTTTAATTGATGATATATTTTTTTCTGTTGAATTAATATTGAACATTGTTTGGAAAAGGCTGTCAATAAAATCTGATCTTCTTCGGTAAAATCCCCTCCAATTTTATTAATTAATTCAATAACACCTATTATATTCTCATCTATTTTCAAAGGAGTACATAGAATATTTCTTGTTTTAAATTGAATTTCCTTTGAAATATCTGGAAAAAATCTTGGATCTTCTTCTGCATTATTTACTATTAATGGAGTTCCATATTTAGCAACCCAGCCAGCAATACCCTGTCCTGGTTTTAATTCATATTCCTGTCTTTTGATCTCATCTCTTTTTTCACCTGTAACTATATAAAAGTACAAATTTTCTCTTTCATCGTCATATAAAAGCAAAGAAGAAGCCTCTGCCTCTATAACATTTGTAGCATTATCAATTATAAGCTTTAATAACTCTTCAATTTGAACTGATTTTGTTAAAGTAGAAAACACTTCGAGTATTTTTGTTATTTTTTCAATTTCCAGCATATGTTTGCTCTACTTTTTAATTAAATCTGCAAATGTTACTTTTGAACTTTCTGCATCATATTTATATTCTTTAATTTCATTTTCCTGTTGTTGCTGTAAATAATCTTTAATTGAAAGCAAAACAGAATTTTTTTTAATTTCAATTTTTTTAACTTTCGCTGTAACTTTATCCCCAATTTTAAAAGAATCTTTTAATGAATAAATAGTGTCAATTGATGCTTCAGAAATAGGAATTATAGCCTCAATTTTATCAAAAAGGTTTGCCTTCATTCTTTTATCTTCGATTTCCGAAATTATTACCTCTGCAATTGAGCCTTCTGGATAAGTATTTTGAACAATTTTCCATGGATCATCAGATAATTTTTTAATTGATAGTGATATTTGTTTTTTTTCTCTTTTTATCGAATCAATTAAAACTTCTATCTCTTTGCCAACTTTGCCCGATAATTCTTTATAAACTTCTTCCTGTTTTGTCCATGATAATTCATTTTTATGTAATAGAGCATCAACACCTTTATCTAACTCAACAAAAAAACCGAAATCAACAACTCTTACTATTTTACCTTTAACAACAGAATTTTCTCTGTTTTTTTCAACATAAACATCCCATGGATGAGGTGTTAGTTGTTTTAACCCCAAATATATTTTTCGATTCTTTTTATCAACCGATAAAACTTTGGATTCTATATAAGATCCTATTTTTATCTTTTTATGTTCTTCTTCACTTATTTCAAACCAGGAAAAATCCTTTTTGGATATAAATCCATTTATCCCATCATCAATTTCAACAATAATACCATTTTCATTAATTTCTCGAACAATTCCCTTTACAATATCATCTTTTTTAATTGGAAAAGAAAACCATGGATTTGGTTTAGTTCTTTTATAAGATAGAATTATTTTGTTTTGTTCTTTAACAAGATCAATTATTTTAACTTTAATCTTTTCACCAACTTCCAAAATTTCATTAATTTTCTTATATTTTGAATAAGATACTTCAGAAAAAGGTATAAATCCAGTAAATCCCCCTATGTCAACTTCGACACCTCTATCATCATCTAAAATTTTCTTAACCAGCCCTTCCAGAGTATTACCTACCTTTTGTTCCTTGAAAAACCTGTCTCTTTCTATTCTGGATTGATTGGCAAGATAATCTTTATGAGAAACTATTATTCGATTTTGGCTAATTGATTTAATTAAAAATTTATAATCTTTATTAATAAAATTATTTAAGTCTTCATCCTCTGACTTAACAATATTATCTAAATGGCATATAGCTTTTATTCCATTTAAATCAACAGAAAAATATTTTTTATCTTTTGATAAAGTTAATATTTTACCTTCGACTGGAATAGAGTTTTTATACTTTTGAATTAATTCATCTTTTTTTCTAATCTCATCCGCCTTAACTTTGCTAAATTGTAAATCTCCTTCTTTATCTAAATAGCAAAACAATTCAACTTTATCAAATAATACAGGATTAGATGCGAATTCTTCTATTGGTATCACTACTTCCTGTGTCCAATCAATATCAATAAAAACTTCTACCGGAGTTATTGATACAACTTTTCCGGTTATGATAGAATTTGGTCTTGGTTCTTTAATATTTCTAAGTGAATTTTCGAGCTCTTTGCTAAAATCTAAAGTTTTTTCATGCATAATTAATATCCTTTGAGAAATTGATGTCTACGAAAGTATACAAACAATAGAAAAAAGTCAAATAAATCAAACAAATAAAATGATAATGAATCTATAAAAAATCCAGACAATGTAAATTATCTATCAATCTTGTATTTCCAACAAAACATGCGATCAAAATTACCGTATTTTTTGTAATATCTTTAACTGGTTTAAGATTTTTGTCATCAACTATACTTATATAATCAATTTTAATACCTTCTAAATTATTTAATTCATTAAAAATTATATTATAAATCTTTTCAGAAGATCTTTCACCTTTTATTATTAATTCCTTTGCTAAATTTAAACTTTCATTTATTTTAATTGCTTTTTCTCTATCTTTAACAGAAAGATATTTATTTCTTGAAGATAAAGCAAGCCCATCAATATCTCTTACAATAGGACATCCTATTATTTTAATAGGTATAGATAGATCATCAACCATTTTATTTATAATTACAAGTTGCTGAAAATCTTTCTTACCAAAATATGCTTGATCTGGTTGAACTATATTAAATAGTTTTAATACTACTGTAGTTACTCCTCTAAAATGTCCCGGTCTACTTTTACCACAATGAATATCACTTAATTGTTCAACCTCTACATATGTTAGGTGATCAATATTGTAAAACAAATCTTCATCCGGTAAAAATAAAATATCGACATTCTCCTTTACCAATATTTTAATATCTTCTTCATGAACTCTTGGATATTTTTTAAAATCTTCATTTGGTCCGAATTGTTTTGGGTTAACAAATATAGAAACAACTGTAATATCATTATTTTTTTTTGAGGATCTGATAAGAGAAAGATGCCCTTCATGAAGAGCTCCCATTGTTGGTACAAATCCAATTTTTTTACCATTTGCTTTTATTAAACTTATTTTTTTCTGTAACTCTTTTGAATCTTTAAAAATATCCATTAATTTAATCCTTTTTTAAAAGAGTTTTTGGGGAAAGAACCTTCCAGTACATCTTTTGCCCAATTTTCTATAGCTTTCTTTGAAAGTTCAGCCAAATCAACATATTTTTCCATAAAAGAAGGTATATATGAAGAAAGACCAAGTAAATCATTTAATACACAAATCTGCCCATCGCAATATTTACTTGAACCTATTCCAATAGTAGGTATGGAAACAGAATTTGTAATTGCTTTTGCTGCTTCTTCTGTAACGCATTCAAGGATTAAGGAAAATGAACCAGCTTGCTCAAGAGCTATAGCATCATCTATTAATTCTTCTATTTCATCGTCTGTTTTACCTGCAATTTTATATCCTCCCATCAAATTATAATGTTGAGGTTTTAAACCAATATGACCCATAACAGGTATACCAATAGTAGTAAGTTTATATACCAGTTCAGCAAATTCTTTACCTCCTTCAATTTTTACAGCATTTGCTGCTCCTTCTTTTATCATTCTACCACAATTTATAATAGAATCGTTTATTGATGCTCCATAAGATAAAAAAGGCATATCGGCAATAACAGGTTTATTTTTACAGGTTTTTGATACTATTGAAACATGATTTAACATTTGATCTAATGTAATGGGTAAAGTAGAATCATAACCATATTCAACATTAGCTACAGAATCTCCTACCAGTATTGCATCAATATCTTCGATCTGATCTATTATTCTAGCAAAAGAATATGTATAAGCTGTAATCAAGACTAAAGGTTTATTTTGTCGTTTTTTTTTAGAAAAATTACCAAAATTTTTCATTTTCCAATCCTATTAATTTAATTAAATCTTTAATATATTGCCTATTGTATATACCTTCATGTGGTATGATTATTTCAGAGTCATAATATAGTAAATCCTTGATAAAAATTATATCAAGGTCAATTATTCTATCGCCCCAAAATTGATTTTTCTTTTTTTGACCTATGTTCTTCTCTATTTTTTGAAGTTTTTTTAGAAGATTGTGAGGAGCCATTGTTGATTCGATTAAAATAGCTTGATTATAAAAATAATCTGTAAAATCCACTTCATAAGCGGCTGTTTTAATTATTTCTGTCTGTTTTTTAATATAATAAAATCTGGATATTTCCAGAATTGCTTTTTTAATTATTTCCTCACCATTTGGTTTTGAAGATCCTAAAATTAGTAAAATATCTACTGGATTATTCTTCATCATTAGCCTTTTATAAAATTTTCATTTATCAAATCTTCATAAAAAAACAAACCGTTTTTTTTATTGAAGATATATTTTATTGCATATATTGTTCCTTTAGCAAGAGAATCTTTATTAATCATCTTATGAGTAAACTCTATTTCTTCATTATCATTTAAAAATAAAACAGTATGTTCACCATAAATACCTCCACCTCTTATTGATGAAATACCAATCTCATCTTCATTTCTTGATCTATCTAATTTTGAACGATCATAGACTGGATTAACATTTTTTTTCTTATCTTTTATGATATCAAAAATTTTTAATGCTGTTCCCGAAGGAGCATCCTTTTTTCTTTTGTGATGTTTCTCGATGATTTCAATATCAAAACCATTAAACTTATCAAGTAAGACTGGAATTATTGAAAAAAAAGCATTGATTCCATAACTCATATTTGGCGAATAAAAAATAGCAATAGAACTGCTTGCATTTTTCATAAATTTTATTGTCTCTTCAGAAAGTTTAGTAGTTCCAATAACAAGTTTGTTTTTTGATTTTTCAGCAAACTCAATAATATTTTTAGTATTTGTATTGTGAGAAAAATCCACAATAATATCACAATCTTTTAATACATTAATATCATTTGAATGATATAATTTAGAATTTTCTAAATTAATAAAATCAGAATCTGTGATCTTTTTAATTGGTTCAAACAATGCTGAAATTTTAATACCCGGTTCTTTTAAGGCAAGATTAATAACCGCGCTATTCATCTGCCCGAGACTTCCAGAAATTCCAACTTTGATAATAAAATTATTATCCATTTTTCTTACCTTTTTTAGAATCTTCTTCATTATTTTTTTTATCATTGCTTTTATCATTTATCTGTTTTATAGGTTTTAATTGAAAGTGCTCTCTTATTTTGTTTTCTAACTCTATGGATACCTCAATATTATTAGATAAAAAAGTAGCTGCATTTAATTTACCCTGTCCCAGTTTTAAATCTTGATAGCTAAACCAGGTGCCGGTTTTTTTTATTAGATCTAATTTAGTTCCCAATTCAATAAGTTCAAGTTCCTTTGAAAAACCTTTATCGTAAAGAAGAACTGTTTCAGCTACTTTAAATGGGGGTGATAATTTATTTTTCTTCACGGTCATCTTAACTGCAGAACCTAAAATTTCATCTCCCTGAGTTATATTTTCTAATTTTTTAATATTTATAATTATTGAAGAATAAAATTTTAAAGCGAGGCCACCCGGTGTAGTTTCTGGATTGCCAAAAGGAATTGTTTGAATCTTCATTCTTAATTGATTAATAAATAAAAGTATTGTTTTTGATTTTGAAATTGACCCTGTAAGTTTTCTCATTGCCTGTGACATTAGTCTTGCTTGAGCACCAATAAAAGAATCTCCCATATCACCTTCAATTTCAGATTTAGGAACCAAAGCAGCTACTGAATCAATAACAATAATATCAATTGCAGAAGATTTAACCAATGCATCTGTAATTTCCAAAGCCTGCTCTCCATTATCTGGTTGGGAAATAATTAAATCCTCTATCTTTACTCCTAATTTTTGAGCATATAAAGGGTCCAGTGCATGCTCTGCATCTATAAAAGCTGCAACTCCACCCATTTTTTGTGCCTCTGCTATAGCATGAAGAGCCAGTGTAGTTTTACCTGAAGATTCAGCACCATATATTTCGATAATCCTTCCTCTAGGTAAACCACCTATCCCCAAGGCGATATCCAGCGCTAAAGACCCCGTTGGTATAACTTCAATATCTGAATGTTTATTATCTCCATATTTCATTATTGATCCATCACCAAACTGCCTTTTAATTGCTTCCAATGTCGTTTCAATCATTTTTTCTTTTTCTTTTAGTTTTTCTTGATCTTGCATTTTATTCCCCTTAATAATATAAATAGTAAACAATAATTAATAAATTACACATTAATCTTAAAAATATCCAGAAGTAATTGCTTTGCCCTCAATCTATTTGCTTCAACTGGATCATACTTAAAAATATATAATAATGCATTTTTAATTGCTTCAGCTTGTTCTGAAGTTAAGTTAGCATTTTTATTAGCTTCTAATATTTTTAAAAAAGCATCACGGGCAGCCTTTCGAACATTAGCATCCTTATCATTCATTATCTTATAGATTATAGCATCAATAGGTTGAAGACTTTTAATTTCTCCAAAAAGATTTAATACTTCTATTCTTACTGATGGATTATTGCTTCTTAATGCATTAAGTAATACAGAAATTGCTTCATCAGATTTATATTCTTTCAAAGCTTTTGCAGCGTAAATTTGAATATAAGGATCATCATCTGTAATTGCTTTTATTATAAAATCATATGAAGATTGATCTTTATACTTGGATAAAGCATATAAAAGATATCTTCTTATAAAAGAATTTTCAGTTTTATCAATAATCATTTCATTAAATTTTTGAATATATTTATTATCTATTTTTTCAAATTCTGAAAAATATAAAGCAGCAGCAGAACGAATCTCACTGTTGTTTTTCGAATCTATCAGGTATTGAAAGATATCCTCCATATATTTTACAGATTTCATCTTGCCTAAAGCAATCAAAACATTCCGTAAAATATTAATATCATCTTTATAGACTTTATCATTAAAAATATTAAATAAATCATCTTCAAATTCTATTAATTCTAAATCTCCACAGGCAACTATAGCTATGGATAAAAGACTTTTATCTGAAAATTTATCTTTTATTATATTTGCAAGAGAAGGAGCTATAACCTTTGCTTGTTCTTTAAGACTTCTTATACAATTTATTATTGAAATCTTGATTGAAGGTTTTAAAGATGAATTAAGTAAATTTAATAGTTGATTTAAAAGAGGAGTAACATCATAAAGCATCAATTCACTTAAAGCCTTTTGAAGTTCTTCTTCTGTTCCATATAAGAGCACATCTTCATAATACTTGATTTTATCTTGTGGAATTTGAGGCTTTGTCTCGGAAAAAATATTAATTTTCATAATAAATAAAAATATAAAAATTGTAAAAAATGAAATTAATATTTTTAAAAATTTACTTTTATTCATATAATTACTATTTACACGAAATTTATTTTTAATCAAAAAGAAAATTCATCTTTTAAATCTTTATTAGAATAATAACTTTTTATAATTTTTATTTCTTAACATAAAATGCTTAATTCCTTGCACCTTAATAAAAATTTACTTAAAAATTGATCGGATGATACTTTTTCAATTTTAGTTGCAGGTAAAGAATTTATGATTATTCTGCCATAATTTTTAGAAATTATTCTATCATCAAGTAAAATACAGATTCCAGTTTCATTTTCTGATCTTATTAATCTTCCAAAACCCTGTTTTAATTTTATTATAG
>JBKBTB010000259.1:0-2629 GCA_046291015.1 Exilispira sp.
TTTTGTTATTATCTATCTTAAAAATCTTCCATGTAAAATAGACTACCTGCATTTTATAAATAATGAAAAAGGATTTTTAAGTAAATTTTTAAAAATAAGTCTTCCGGTAATTTTTAATGAAATGCTATGGTCTTTAGGTGTAACAATTTATACTGTAATATATGCAAGAATAAGTACATCTGCTGTAGCGGCAAGTAATATAGCCCTGACTATAGAAAGATTTGCTTTTGTTTTTTTTATTGGTTTAGCTAATTCAAGTTCAGTTCTTATTGGAAATTATATAGGTAAAAAACATTATAAAATGGCGATAGATTTCGCAAATAAAGGAATAATCCTTTCAATTGTAACTGGAATATTAATAGGTTTATTTATATTCTTTCTTACACCATATATATTATTATTATTTAAGGTTTCTTTACAGGTAAAAGAGATCGTTAAGGGGATTATCTTAATATATAGTTTTATAATTACTTTAAGAGCTGTCAATGTATTATTGATAGTCGGTATTTTTAGAAGTGGGGGTGATACAACTTTTTCTTTAATAGTGGATGCTGGTGCTGTTTGGTTTTTTGGTATTCCTTTAGGTGCTTTAGCAGCATTTGTTTTCAAACTTTCAGTTCCTCTTGTATTTTTAGCTATCTCATCTGAAGAGATTGTAAAGGTAATTTTTTCAATGATAAGATTTTTGAATAAAAAGTGGATTAATAATTTAACATAAATGATAAATCTTTTATAAATAAAGTAAATTATAGTTAAAAAGGTTTAATATCAAGAACATATTGATATGTAAGATAAATTTGAAAATATGTTTATAATCTTTTATTAACTGTAAAAGTGAAATTAATCATTAGTTTCCAGGTTAAAATAGAAAATAATGTTATATACTGATAAATTATTTTATAATGAAGATTTCCTAAAAAGATTAAAATTGAAAAAAGAGTCGCAATAAAAAATAAAAATCTATAAACATATAGTAGAATAATGTTATTTGTTTTATAAGTTATGGAAGATTGAAAAAGATTAATCAAAGAAAAAATACAGAAAATTATCATTATAAATTTTATTATATTTTTATCAACTTTAATATTTAATAAAGGTTGGTTTATTGAAAATATAGTTAATAATAATAAGGATAATAAACAGATAAAAACTAAAAAGATAAAAATAAAATCTCTGGTTTTTCGAATTTGAAAAAAGAAAAAAAGGTAAGATAAAAAAAATATAAATAGAGAAATTGTTATAAATAATTTTTTATTCACAATCAATTCGACAATATCTTTCACTGAATTAAAAAACAATGGTTCGATTGCAAATAAGAATATGGCTAAAACAGAAAAGACAATACTAAGTATTCTCATTATAATTTATCAAATATTTATTTACTTAAAACAAATCGACAGTTCTATTTGGGCAGGTTTCGTCAGAAGGTTCGTAATTTAAGTAAATCCACTTTTTAATTGTACAGTATGCCCAATATGAAAATATTCCAAGTGTTAATACACTTAAAATGATTGAAATATAAACAATACCAGCGATCTGATTACCTTTCCCCGTAAATTTCATCTGTTTACCATTTATAAATGTATTTCTTGCAGCCCATTTAGCTCTCTGACATATTGCCCATGGAAGATAAAAACCGAAGGTTATCAATGTTAAAAAAGATGTCCATATTGTAAGCCAGAAAAGACTACCCCCCTTACCGGTAAATTCAATTATCTGCTGATTATTTTGTTCCATAATATTATCCTTAATTTATTTTAATTATATCATAAAATAAAATAGAAATATTTGAAAAATTTCTTTTGTATAAATACTGAGTATCAATGAATACTAATAATAATTTCGACTGATAAAGCGATTTTCTTTAAAATCTAAAAAATAATAATATTATATAAAACTATTATAAGCTAAAAAAATAGATTGAGTATAAAAGTTTTAGATGAATTTATAAGAATTATTTTAATTTATTTTTATTAAACTATCTTTTTTACGGATCTGGTAGCTATAATATCAGCACCGCTATTTGCAACATTTGAAATTATTATCTGATTTATCTCAACAGGTGCATGGATTGAAGAATTTTTTATAATATCCATAATTGCAAAGATTAATCTTTTGGAAACAGGTTTACTAGTTTTTACAGAAACAAGTTCAGAAGTGCCATCTATTACCTTTATACTTGTTGTAATAGTTCTATGAGGGTCAACAATCTCCTGCATTGCATATTCTTTACCATTTTTACAGGTAAAACCAGTAATGTCTAAAACCTTATTATCATCATCAAGTTGAACCTTTACTTTGCATCCCAGAGGGCATTGTATACATATCATATCTACTTCTTTCATATTTAAACAATCTCCACAGTTATATTTTCTATATTGCCTAATTTTAAAATATTTTCTGCTTTAATGCTTTTATGAACCATTTCACTTGGTATAAAAGCTTCTTCTTTTCCTTCATATAAAATAAAATTTCCACTTTTGATAATTAATTTCCCTTTCTCTATAGGTTTTATAGCTCTTAAATAAATATTTAAATCCGAACCTTCAACCCAGTATGCACAATTTATAATACCAACACCAATTCCTTTTTTAATTGGAATCTTTTTCTTTGTTTTTTCTTCTTTTAT
>JBKBTB010000260.1:0-2614 GCA_046291015.1 Exilispira sp.
ATTTGAAGGGAAGGCTGGTTTAACTCTTCTTTCATTTAAATTTTTTAATACTTTATATTTTAAGCCTTTAATGTCAGAATTAATAATTAGCTTTATCAATTCTATTTGATATTTTTCTTCATATATTTTTTTATCCATTATAATCTTACCATCAAGATCAATGAAAAAAAAATCTTTTATATAGTTTAAATCTATATTTTTATAATCTATATTTTTTAAAATTTCCCAGCTATCAAGGTTACGATATGTTTCATATTGTTCATAAAGATCAGAAAATATAAGAAGAAAATTAATGAAATTATTGAAATCTTTACTTTTTTCCCTTTTTGATAAACCAATATCAGATTTATTGCTATTATCTTTTTCATCACCAACAGTAAATTCACTTATAACTTTATCAAAAAACTCAAACAAATACCAGAAAACCTGATCCTTAATTGAAATATTATAATCCAGATAATCTTCTCTTTCAATATTTCCATTATTATATTGATAATCAGATCCGGCTGGAATAAAAGGTTTACAATATTCATTATAAAATGATTGAAGGTTAAATGATTTAAAATTTAATATTACTCCATTTTCTTCAGCAAGTTTAAAATATAAAATTTTTTTTATGCCTTCGGTTTGAGTAATAATTAATGGATAATTATCATGAAAAAAATCTTCTGTCTTTATCTGTTTAATTTTCTGATTGTAATCCAGTATTACTCTTTTAATTATAAAATCCATTGAATTGAAAAAATAAACATTATAAGACATATTTTAACCTTAAAAATTATAATATCTTTTTAATATTTTAAACTTAAATGTCAAAAAATCTATTTAAAAATTTATTTATTTAATAAGAATAAAAATCTTGTTGTTTTTATAATAGTAGAATATAAAAATTAAGCTAAAATTATTTTAATTAATATTAATTATTATGACTATTAATATTAAAACCGTAAAATTAAATTTCCAAAACAATTTTGGATAAAAAAAACTATTGTAAAGATAAAGCAGCACAAATAAAATTGGTTTAATTAAAAAATAATATAAAAAATAAATTATTTAATAGTTCTCTTAATTGACATAGATTGTAGTTAATATATTTTTTTAAGTAGTTTTTATTTTTGTTATTTATTTACAATATTCAATTTTATAAGGGGATAAATTTGAAAGAATTTCTTATTGGATTTTTATCATTTAATTTACAATCCTTTATAATGATAATGGTTGGGCTTTTCCTTATATGGCTTGCTATAAAAAAAGAATACGAACCACTTCTTCTTCTTCCAATAGGCTTTGCAACAATTTTAGTAAATTTGCCTCTTTCTGTCTCATTTGAATATGAAGGAATTCCCGGTTTTTTGAAAATTTTATTTGATGCTGGTATAACAACTGAATTATTTCCAATACTTATTTTTGTTGCAGTTGGAGCAATGTGTGACTTTACGCCAATGTTTAAGCAACCTGTGATGATGTTTTTTGGAGCAGCAGCTCAATTTGGAATATTTGCGACAATATTTGTAGCAACCTTACTTGGTTTTGATTTTAAAGTTGCAAGTGCAATAGGAATAATAGGAGCTGCAGATGGACCCACAGCTATTTATGTTGCTACAAGATTTGCGAAAGACTATCTTGGTCCAATTTCGGTCGCAGCCTATTCATATATGTCGCTGGTACCCCTGATACAGCCAATAGTAATAAAAGCTATAACCACTAAAAATGAAAGAAAAATCAGAATGGCTAAAATAGAAAAAAACATACCATCATCCATTAGAATTGGTTTTCCAGTTATTGTAACAATTATAACTGGATTTATAGCACCAATGAGCGTACCTTTAATTGGTTCTCTAATGCTTGGTAATCTTCTTCGCGAGTCTGGAGTTGTTGAACGGCTTTCAAAAACCGCTCAAAATGAACTTGGTTCCATCGCAACATTGCTTTTAGGTATAAGTATTGGTTCAACAATGCAGGCAGAAAAATTTTTAACACTCGCAACTTTAAAAATACTGGGACTTGGACTTGTTGCATTTATATTTGATACTGCTGGTGGAGTATTTTTTGCTAAAATCTTAAACATATTTTTAAAACATAAGATCAACCCAATGCTTGGTGCTGCAGGAATTTCTGCTTTTCCTATGAGCGCAAGAGTCATTCAAAAAATTGCCATAGACGAGGATCCAGGCAATTTTATCATAATGCAAGCTGTAAGTGCAAATGTTTCAGGACAACTTGGTTCTGTCATAGCCGGTGGCCTTGTGCTTGCACTTGTTCCTATTCTCATAGGATAAATTTGATAACATTAGTTTAAATAGCAATATAGATAGAAAATGTTTTTATAAACAATAAATAAATATATTAAATTTATAGATATTACCTGTATAAGGAGATATTTAGATGGAGGAAATAATTATAATTATAAGAAAATCAACTCCAATATTAAAAAGTCTATTCTTACTTTTAATTGCTGTACCAACTACTTTTTTTGCCCAGATGATATTTTACATTATAATAAATATATGGATTTCTATTTTCAATAAAAAAAATAAAATTAACAAAAAATTAAATGAAAATAAAAAATATATTTTATAATATTTTTTACCATTTTTAGCTAAAAATATTAAGA